>JAYVND010000031.1:0-2408 GCA_043758635.1 Bdellovibrionales bacterium | reverse complement strand
TTCTTCGCAGCACACAACATCGATCTAAGCGTCTATTTGCCGGCTGAAGCAATTGCTGGAGATATCGTTAAGATTTTTCGGACTGCGCAAATCGCAGGCATCTCAACCGATGCTGCGGGCGACGAATGCGCTCTCGTGTATCAGTACACTCTTGCGAGTGCCGACATCACGGCGGGACTCATCTCATTCACTGATTTGACGGTTGATGCTTTGAGAGGGGAGTCGCTTTACACGAATTCCTCTCAACAAGGGATCTTTCAAGCAAACGAGCGACCGCCGGTCTCGACCGACATCGCCCTTTACAAGACCTTCATGCTCTTTGCGAACTGCCAAACGAAGCAGCGCCTATTTTTCACGATTGTCGGTGTCACAGGTCTCACTGGCAAGACTCTCACGATTGCAGGCACGGTTTATAACTTCGGATCGACTGAAATCATTTCAGGCGCGGGAAGTCCGCAAGTTAAGATCGGCTCAACTGGTGTCACCGCAGCGGATATTGATTCGACTGCGCGCTCTCTCATCCGCGTTGTGAACCGCTATACTGGGAATACCGCAGTGTATGCCTATTACCAGTCAGGCCCGGCGGATCTTCCAGGCCAAATTCAGCTTGAGGAGCGCGGAATCGGTGCGAGTGCCTTTGGATATTCGGCAAGCGATGCGACAATCAACTCTCTTTTCAGTCCGCAAGCTCCGATTAGTCCCGCAACTTCATCGAACACGACAAGCTCGAACCAAGTTCAAGCGAATGCGGTTTACTATTCAAAGGACTCTCAATTTGAGCATGTCCCGTCACTCAATTACGTCCTCGTCGGTGCTTCGAACAAAAAGATTCTCAGAGTCGTTCCGCTTCGAAATTCAGCGATCATCATCAAAGAAGAAGGCATCTATAGGATTACTGGAGAACAGCCGCAAAACTTTACGGTCACTCCTCTCGATTTGACGGTTTTCTGCAAATCTCGAGACTCGATTGCGTCGCTTGCAAACCAAGTTTTCATGCTCTCAAACCAAGGTATCGTTTCGATTTCTGAGAACGGTGTTCAAGTGATTTCGCGAGTGATCGCAAACCTTGTGACGCCGCTGCTTCAAAACGCAAACCTCTCGACTCTCACGAATGGAGCGGGATACGAGTCCGAAGGTTGGTATATTCTTTCAACCATCACGAATGCGACTGATTCCACTCCTAATCAAACTCTTGTCTATTCGATTTACACGAAAACATGGGTTCGTTGGACATACGCATTTGCTGCGGCATTGGTCGAACCAATTTCTGACCGGCTATATTTCGCGAAGCCAAATTCGAGCGTGGTCTATGCCGAGCGGAAATCATTCACGGATAGCGATTACGCTGACCCAGAGATTGCGATGACGATTGTCGGGATTGCAAATAACAGAGTCACGATTTCAGCCTCGACCGCACCTCTCGTCGGATGGGCGATTGCGCAAAATGGAACGACCATTCCAATTTCTCAGGTGATAACGAACAACACGAATCCGGTGACGTACACTCTCGTTCTCTTGAACAATCCTCCAGCGACTTGGATTAATGGCGCAGCACTCATGTATCCCGCAGTTGGGATGGACATCGAGTTTTTGCCTTGGACTCACGACAACGCTGGCTCAATGAAACAAGTTCGCATCTTCAAGATCTTGGTTGATTCAATCGGCGGCTCATCTTCTGAGACATCACTCATTGCGACCTTCCATTCCAATTTTGACGATCAGGTCGAAAGCGTTGTGCTTTCAAATCCTGGATCTGGTTGGGGATCATCTTGGGGATCAATCCCGTGGGGCGGCGGCGGAGCAAGCTACGGTTATCCGACCTATGTTCCACGTAACAAGCAATATTGCACAAGACTCATGGTCGGAATTCAACATCCCAACGCTCTCGAAAAAGTCTCAGTTCTCGGATGCGCGTTTGAATTCGAAGATGTTTCAGGATCGATAGGCCGATGAAAATAGATTTAGTCAAAACGATCAGAATTGATGATTTGAAGAATGCCGGCGGCGAGATACCTGCATGGGTCGATCCTCTCTTATCTCAGCTCAATTCATTTATCGAGAACGTGGGAAAAGCTCTCCAGCAGAATCTCACTTTTCAAGATAACGTCCTTTGCAAAGTAAACACTCAGACTCTCACGCACGGCATGGAGCTTGAGATAAATCCGAACACGAAAATCAAAGTGTTCGGCGTGATTCCAATCGATTCAAGCGGAACGCCGATTGATCAGTTCGGATGGACGAGAAAAGCAAATGGCAACATTGGTGTCACTGCGTATTTCAACGCAGGCACTGTAACGACAACGGTCAAGTGCACAACTTTGATTCTTTTGGGGTGATCTAGATGGCATACGTCGATAACAACAATTTGATTGATCCAGATAAACAGAATCAAGGCCAAGGGCAGATGA
>JAYVND010000030.1:0-7628 GCA_043758635.1 Bdellovibrionales bacterium | reverse complement strand
AAGGTTTTGTTACCACACAAAAATCCTAGAAATGGAGCGACGGGTGTCCAAGCTAAAAGTTAAGCTCAGGGAAATACTGCCTTTAATTGCACAAGAAGCCAATTGTTGTCGCGAGCGGGAGATAAAAGAGCGCTATTACCTGATCAAAGCGATAGCAGCGTCCAAGAAAAGTGTGGTTCGTGCGTGTGCCGATAGTGGTAAGTCGACCGATTGGTTTACAAAGTGGGCCATACGCCTGATCAATGGCCGAAGTTTATCTTCACTCAGCTCGCGCTCACGCGCACCCAAGCACTTTGCCAATCGAACTCCGAAACGCGTTGAAAAAAGAATCTTGGCACTTCGCAAAGCGGAGCCGTTTGCCGGGCAAGAGAGAATCAGTTTTGATCTCAAGCGGCTCTTTAATATGCACTGCTCGCCGTCGACGGTATACGCGGTCTTGCGCAGGCTCAAATTAATTACGGAGACCTCGAAAAAACGCCTCACCAAAAAGCATATTAAACGTTACCGAAGGCCGATCCCTGGCTACTGCCAGATGGATGTGAAGTATGTGCCACAAAAAGTTGAAGGAAAGCAACTCTACGAGTTTAACTTCGTCGATCACTGCACGACGTGGAGACTGATGCGTGTCTACCCGAATCTTACCCACGACTGCGTTGCGGATTTTATGCATGAGGTGGAACTCAACTGTCCGTTTAAGATCTTCGAATTACAGACAGATAACGGTGGAGAGTTTACGGACAAATACCGAGGAGGCAGGCTTATGCCTTCCGGCCTTCATGTGGTTGATCTGTGGTGCGCGCGACTGGGCGTCAGGCACCGCTTAATCCCGATCGGGCAAAAAGAACTAAATGGAAAAGTTGAGAATACACACAAACAGGATGATCGCGAATTTTACTCGCGACATCACATCAAAACGCTCAAGCATGCGAGGCTCTTGATGGCTTCCTACAATGAGCGTTGGAATACGCTCCGTCATACCAAAGCGCTTGGCTGGAGGACACCAGAACAAGCACTAGAGGCCGCAAATGTACGAATACTTGCATGGCTGTCGCTGATCGAGGAACGCTATCGGAAAAAAAGAAACCCGCTTATCCAGTGGGACCAGCAGCTCAACGCCTCGATCGCCGCCCCAACCCCAAAAAGCAAAAGCGACCTTCGACCCGTAGAAAACTCTCTGACGTCGACCGATACCTTCAATACCAAGAATGGAGCCGGAAAAAGTCATCCTAGCTCCTCAAATGAAGCCGACGATCTTCCTAACTTTTTCAAAAAAACTTTTTCAAAAAACTTTTTGAACTCGATCTGCCAACGGGAGCTGCGAAAGTTCTCCAGCGCGATCTGCCAGCACCTAGAGTTTTCTTAAAAAGAATCCTTCGATAAGTTCCTGAACGCCGGAGCCAGCCACAAATCACTTCAGCTTCCTCGACGAGGCAGCACCATCGCAGCACCAGGAAGCGTTGGAACTGACGCGACAGATAGACCCTTCATAAGTTGAGCACTGCTCGTAGGTTTAATCGATACGGCAACTCTCGGCTCTTCAACCATAGAAACGGTTGCTTTTTTTGCGCTCTTTTTAACGACGGGTTTATGGCCGAGATCGAAAGTCTCGCGGGCGAGATGAATGGCCGACCAGTTGCCCTCGATCCAATCTACGAACGATTGGAGAGGTTCAAGAATGTTCAAACCAAGTGAAGTGAGTTCGTACTCGACGCGCGGTGGGATCTCCGGGTAAAGATGACGAGTGAGAACTCCATCACGCTCGAGATTTCGAAGAGTTGCGGTGAGCATCCTCTGCGAAATTCCCTCGACCTTTTTCTTCAACTGAGAGAAACGATATTTTTTCTCTGGTGCCTCCGCCAGTGCGACAATGATCAGCACACTCCACTTATCACCGAGGCGACTCAAGAGCTCTGAAAGTGGACAAGGAATACGCTTTCCATCCGCCGACTTCTTCTGATCTTTACATGCGCTCGTAAGTTTTGGCATAAAGGCCTCTTTCTTTTTCTGACATACCTTTTATCTCAAGATAAATAGAGAAAAACCGTTATCAAACAAACTTAGTACGTGTCAGTAACTGATCAGTAACTGAGGTAGAAAGCTGTTCTCTGCATCTTCGATGCTAGGAACTTTAACAGGCCTAGTATACAAGAGATACCGGCTTTGCTCCAGAAGGAAGGCAGGATTTAGACTAAAATCGCTTCGATTAAAGTATAAAGCAATCAGGAATAGTTGAGACTGCGAACTAATTTTAAAGTGACTCATTTTGTTATAAATTAGCGCCGGGTAGACGGTTGAGTCCCAGTCCCAGACTAAAACTACCAGGCTTGAGACTTCATATTCATTTTTCACGGCAGTAGTCACCGGAGCGCTGCACCTATGACTGAACCAATGACTAAACCTATGACTGAACCAATGACTAGAACACACTCTCAAGCTCGCGCGCCGGAAACTTAAGCACTTGCTCGGTCACCGTATTCGCACTATTGGTAAGTCGATCGAGTTCAATCGCTAAATGAGTTATATTTGTCGAGTCAATTTGTTCGGCCTGCACCCACCGTAAAAATGCGACTCGTAGATCTTTGGGCGGGCCGACACTTATCGTCTGAAAATGTATGGCCCCGGTCGGCAGCTCCCCCCGTTTTTCATTCGACGACGTTTTCAGAATCGCGATCGCAACGTCAAGATTTTCAATCATGACGGCAACGTAATCCATAAAAAACCGTTTGGAATCAGCGGAGTGAAAACTCTTGGAATCTGCTTCTATCGCCATTGCGGCATGCGCGAGCCGATTCGTGCTCGCAAGTATCGCGTCAAAAAAACGTAAACTAGTTATCGCAACACCGGGCTCGCTTGCTAGGCGCAAAATGAAACTCTGAAAATTCGCGCGCGCCAAACGGCTCATCTGTCTTGCCTCATCAAGCTGACTTATGAGCGCATCGCTCGTGTCAAGTTGGAATGCAAAGTGACAGTAGTTTCGGTAGCCTTCGAGCAATTTCACAAGTCGGTCGCGCCCGTTGAGCTTCTCCCACGCAGGCCAAACAAGATAGGCCAGGAGTCCAAGCGAGCCACCGAGGAGCGTGTTGATCGCGCGTGGCACCACCACACCCAGCGGATCACTCCCCATGATTGCCGTGAGCAAAACAATGAATGCACTAATACCGATGGAGTAAATTCCGTAATTTGCGGCCCCGACCCAACGCAGGAAAAATGTAAAAAATGAAAGCAAGGCAATGTCGGCTACCCACGAAGGATGAAACGTGTGAAATAGCAGCGTCGCGATTCCAAGCCCAATCAATGATCCTCCCATCCGCAAAATTCCGCGCGAGAAGGTGGTTCCAAAATCTGGCTTTAAGATCAGAGCAATGGTCATCGGGAGCCAGTAACCTCGGTCCATCGGATGAAATGTCAGCAGAACCTCCCCCGCGGCAAGGCAAACCGCCATTCGAATGCCGTGACGAAAGGCTCCCGAACGGAGCGTGAAGTTCGCTCGCAGAATTACCCAATTGAGACGAAGTTTTGAGATTTTATGAGCCGATGGGATTTCATTTTGCGACGTGACCTTCAAAAACTGCTTTTGATTAGAAAGTTCCGCTGCCGCCCGTAAAATTCCCGCAATGCTCTCCATCTGCAGATAAGATTCTCGGAGCATCGGCTCGAGCTTTGTCTCCCCCGGATTTTTTTGTAAATAGCGACGAAGGCGCATCCCCGGATCTGATATTTTTTGCCAGGAGATCGAATCAGAATCAAAGAGTTCGTTTGTTAAGGCCTGGGAGAGAGTTTCGCTAATGAATGCCAGGTGCATTCCAGACACTGCATAAAAATCATCAAAGCATGCTAGCACTTCGGGCAATACTTCGGCACGCCTTAGCCTCCTCTTCAAGCGCAAAAGCGTCACGAGCCTCAAGCGCAGCCGCTCTGCTTGATTGAGCAAAGACCGGAGCTTAAAAGATTCGCCATCCATTCGCGTGCTCAAAAATGAAAGCGCGCTCTGTGCGCGCGAAAATTGTAAGCTGTGGGGAGGTGATTTTTTTGAGTAAAGATCTTCGTCAGTGAGGCGCGAAAGCCCCAAATACAATTTTCCTAGCTGACGCTTTTCGGGGCGATAGCGATCCCTCGGCCACTGAGTGAGTGAGAGCCCCACTTGAATGGCGCCTCCGAGCAGGCAGAAAAGACTGCTTTCGAGTGCATGCACCCACGTGACTGCTGACCCAAGATAAACCACAAGCATGACGATGGAGAACAGTCCGAGATCGGCCGCTTCTGATCCAAGAATCAAAGCATAGCCTCCCGCAAATCCCCATAACGGTACTAAGATCAACCTGACCCACTGAGGCTCGCCTGCGACCAAGGCCACAAAAACGGAGGAGCCACAAAAAAGCCCTGAGAGAACCAGGCGTCGAAAGCGGTCGCGATACGGATCGTCCCCGTCACCAAATGCTACGATCAGCGCGCCCATACATGCGAAAGCAGCAGGCCCCGGCCCGAAAAACACGAATCCCGAAACAAGTGAAATCGCGATTCCAAGCGTGTTACGAAAAGCGATCCAAAAGATGAGCTTGGAGAGATCGAATTCCACAATCAGCCCCAAGAGAGACTTGGGCCAAGCATAATGATGAGCCCGCAGACCGGTTTTCGAATTTAATTTCGAGTCAGTGTTCGGATTCGATTTCGTGTTCCTGTTCGAGTCGGTATCCGGATTCGTGTTCGAATTCACCTAGCGATTTTCCGAAATCCGAGAAGCCATCCCGAAATCATCGAGAAGCATTTGCTCTCTCGCCTGCCGAAGCCCTGGGTCAGGCGTTCGCAGCAAAGCGGATGGATGCCAAGAGATAATAATCTCGGTCTCGAAACGTTGGGATTTCAACACTCGACCTCGCTCGTCTTCAAGCTTCGGCAGGCGCCCTAAGATTGAGGTAGCAGCCGTCACGCCCAAAGCCAAAATCACTTTGGGCCGTACCGCATCAATCTCAGCCTCGAGCCACGGGAGACAAGCGTGCGCTTCACGCCCCGACGCTTTTTTGTGCAAACGTTGACCACCCTCGGTTGGGGTAAACTTAAAATGTTTTACAGCATTTGTGAAGTAAACTTCGCCTCTCGAAATCCCAAGATTATCCATCACCTTTTGCAGCAACTGGCCAGCCGGTCCTACGAATGGACTTCCCAGGCGATCTTCCTGATCGCCTGGCTGCTCGCCAACGACCATCAATTTTGCATTCGCCGGCCCAACGCCAAAAACAGTCTGAGTCGCCGAACACGAGAAGGGGCAAATACGACAATTCAGTGCTGAAGTCCTGAGCTGTTGCAGCCGCTTTTCTCGGCTCATTTCAGGTTCGGCCATAGGAATTTCTGCCATGATATTTTGATTCAGCGCCATTGTCTGCAGACGCGAAGGAGCCTCACGCAGCATTTGCGGAATAAACTTCACTTCTGGCAGTGCCGCCCAGTATTTTGTCGCCATCTCAGAACGCATCATTTTCGGTTTCATGCGTGCAGGGTTAAATATGGACTTATAATAGGTGCCCCACAGATCCTCGACCGAATCTTCGAGGTCAAACTCATGTTTCGGCATCCCTTCGCCAAAGCGCAAAGTTTCCTTATCCCAGTGCGCGGACTCATCGCTCGAAAAAATACTCCATTCTCGATCGCCAAACCGCCGCATAAAAAATGGCGCTCCCAAGCGAATGGAGAGATGCTCCGGCTCAAACCAAGCGGCGAATCTTGATTCTTCGCCATCATCTGATTTCACTTCTTTGAAGCGTACGAAGGCATGCATTTTATGGATGTCTTTGCATACCGACTTGAACCATCGGTTCGCGAGTAACACATCATCATCTGAATTGATATTGAGCAGTTGGCGATTTTCAAATTGAATTCGGTGGAGCAATCGATAGAGCAAACGCCATTTCGACTCATCGCGAACCGCCGAAACAATTTTTGCGAGATCAACGAACTCGCGAGGCACATGAACCATCTTCGTTCGACTCTGGGAGCTTGTGATCTTAGGAGACGAAGCAGGTGACAAATCCGATTCGAAAAATGATCGCTGCCCATCCGGGCTCGACTGATTCGATTTCTGCGAAACTTCTTCGAATGTCACATCACTCGGAAGAAGGCCGAGATGCAGTGCCTCTCGAGCCGCATCTCGCCAACTCTCAAAATTCGCTTGAATCGGAAATGCCCTCACACCTCACCTGTTTTTGCACTCACCTGAGTTTCGAACAATGAGAGCTGGGGGTTGCGATCTTTCACTAAATCTGAGAGATGAGAGCGATCCAAAAGATAAACATTCGGATTGTGGTCAGATGTCGTGACGAAAAAGCGAGCCCGCTTCCAAGGTACTTTCAACTTGAGAAGATCAAGGCGAGTCACCTTTTTATAACGCCTGAGCTGAAGAATGCGTTCGACATTGCGGACACCAAAGCCGGGCACTCGAAGCAGCCTTTCTCTTTCAGCCAGGTTCACATCAACCGGAAAAAATTCGCGATGCTGAATGGCCCAGGCGCTTTTCGGATCAAACTCCAGATCTAAATTTGGCTCGGCTTCAGTTAAAAGTTCCGACGACTCAAAGCCATAAAACCGAAGCAGCCAATCGGCTTGATAAAGACGATTTTCGCGAACAAGCGCCGGAGTCTGCACGGGGAGAACCGCATCGGCATTCGGAATCGGACTATAGGCGGAGTAGTAAACTCGGCGCATGCTAAAGTCATGATAGAGCTTCTCTGACTGCGAAAGAATGAGCCGATCGGAACTTGGAGTTGCACCAACAATCATTTGGGTGCTCTGACCTGCGGGAGCGAACTTGGGGGCAAAACGAAGGTGCCTCTCGTCTTTAGCTTTCTGAATATGATCTTTCATCTCCGTCATCGCGCCAAAAGCAACATCCAACTTTTTCGCTGGAGCCAGCGAGTCCAAGTCGGATTGCGACGGAAGCTCAATGTTTGCACTCACACGATCGGCCCAGCGACCTGCTTCGGCGATGAGCTCTTCGCTCGCGCCGGGAACCACTTTCAAATGAATATATCCACCGAACTTATGCTCGACCCGCAAGAGTTTGGCGACGCGGATCAAATGCTCCATCGTGGTGTCGATACTCTCAAAAATGCCTGAACTAAGAAAAAGTCCTTCGATATAATTTCGGCGATAAAATTGAAGCGTCAACCAAACAACTTCTTCTGGTGTAAACTTAGCTCGTTTGGTGTCACTGCTGACTCGGTTGATGCAAAACTTGCAGTCGTAAAGGCAAAAATTCGTCAGCAATATTTTGAGAAGAGAGATGCAGCGCCCGTCGGGAGTGTAACTATGGCAAATTCCCATTCCTTCGGTGTTACCAACGCCTCCAGCTTCACGCTTTCGCTGCGATCCACTGCTGGCGCAGGACGCATCGTACTTGGCCGCATCGGCAAGGATCTTTAGCTTTAATTTCACGACTTCGGGAGAGATTGATTCCGTCATCACTTACATATAACTTACACGCAACCAGCAGTCACATGAAATCCTTCAGTGGGTAAAATGGTCGGGGGATTCAACTGGGAAACCAAACCATAAATCAATTTCCGTAACACCGAGAAGTTCAGAATTTTTAAAACTACATTGAGGGCAAATTTCAGCGGAAATATGCGAAGTTGCGT
>JAYVND010000029.1:0-7659 GCA_043758635.1 Bdellovibrionales bacterium | reverse complement strand
AAACTCAACGCAAAAGGGTTGGTTCGCAAACTGGGCTCCGCAATGAATCGCGCTCGTAGGTTTAGCCGCTGCCGCATTCGGTATTGCTTGGCTCAGATATTTCGGTCTCGCACAAGCCCCAAGAGACGTTGTTAAACAAAAACCGATGAGTGTGAGCGAGGCGAGAGCTTTCATAAAATCTCCAGATATTATCGGCTGATTGAGCAACCGAGGGTGCGTCCGTTGGCGACTTTCACGGCCTGACCATTCTTTAAATCTTCAAGTGCGTTTCTCAGGAATTGCGTGTCTGTTGGCGACGCAGATGCCGAACTGGTCACGCCGCCCCTGTATACAATTTGGCCTTCATCATTGACCAAAAAACTGTGAGGAGTTTTAAGTGCTTTTAACTCGTTCGCAAGTTTTAAGTTAGAGTCCTGAATGACTGGAAAAGGAAGATCAGCTTTCTTAAAATATTCTCTCGCTTGTTCGACACCTTCGTCAGCATTTGCGTGGATCACCACAAATTGGTAATCCGGGAAATCTTGCGCCAGCTTTTTTACAACCGGAAGATGCTGGTTCGAGCACGGGCACACCGCCGACATAAACACGATCACTTGACCTTTTGATTTCGGCTTCACTTCAATCTGCTGTCCCGTCGCAAGATCGAGCCCATTCACTCTAGGCGCCGCCTCCGCAAAAACGAGCGGTGCTTTTGCAGCTGCAATGAGGAGAGCAGCGCTGATCAGTTTCAAGCCAAATACAAAAAGCGGGCAACGCGGTGCCGAAATAAGGCGTCCTTCGCTTGGCGGCGCAAGCGGTAGATCTCCGCCTCCATTGAGCGACGGTTGCGAAGCAGAATTTGTTTCTCTCGTTACGTGCGCGGAAACCTGAGAAAATGAAAAAATGGATTTGAACATCTATCCTCCGCTTGAGCGGAAGACATCTATCCTCCGCTTGAGCGGAAGACGTCTATCCTCCGCTTGGGTAGAAGGCATCTCGCCCTCCGCTTGGGCGGAAATTAACTCATAAGATGGAGTCGGTCACGCATCTGCGTCGCGTTACGGGCAAAAAGAAAACAAGGAATGGCTCAAACTTTTCACGCGAAGAAGCTAGACCTTTGTAAGCCTTCAGAAGTACGTCCCTTGAGGCCGCTCATTGATCTGAAGCAGAGCCTGAGGTGACCTTGATTTTAAAAGCGAGGAACGCGAATGAAACTGAGTGCAGCCATTAAAATTTTAAAATCGAGCGTTAAAAGTTTCAAAGCAAGCGCTTTGCAAAGGCATTGCTTTTTAAGGCTCATTCCAATTCATTTGATATGTGGCTCACTGGTTTTTCTCTTGGCAGCCAATTCACAGGCGGAGAACTCGCAGACGGCCTACTCTCCGGCTACAGACTCGCTTCAAAGTCTTGAGAAAATGAGTCCGTCAACCAGTAAAGCTGTTGTGGTTCCTGGAAATCCTCTCGAAAATAAAACTCCCGCATTGCCTGCCGTCGAGATTGAAAACAAGTCCGATCGACACGAAACCACTGACTCCCGAGAGGAGCTCGACGAAAAATCCGAAGCTCCCAGTGCCTCTGCGGCGACACCCACGTTAACGGAGAGAGATTTCAGACCGCCTTCTTTTTGGGGCATTCACTTTCAGGCTACGACCGTCACACAGTCAGATGCCGACAACAACGTGCCTCCATACGAGCAGCCAGGCGCCAATGGTTTTGACGGAAACGCGCAGGCTCGAACCTCTCTGACGACGACGCTATTTTTAGGAACTCGCGTGAATCGACACACCGAGTTTTATTTTAATCCTGAAGTTTCCGGTGGTAGCGGATTGAGCTCGACTCGCGGAATTGCAGGCTTTCCGAATGGCGAAATCTACAGAGTTGATTCTGCTGAGCCAAAGCTCAGTGCCGCTCGTATTTATCTTAAGCACATCTGGGATCTGGGTAGCGCTGTCGAGCGCATCAGCTCGGCTCAAAATCAAATTGAGTCAGATTACGCAGTCGACCGTTTGAGCCTAGTTGTCGGAAAATTTAGCCTCAATGATTTTTTAGACGGAAATGCCTACTCACATGATCCACGGACGCAGTTTCTTAATTGGTCACTCATGGACAACGGTGCTTGGGATTACGCGGCCGATACACGCGGCTACACCTGGGGATTTATGCTGGAATGGAATCGTGCAAATTTTGCGATTCGTTTTGCGAGCGTGCTTGAGCCGATCTCTGCCAATGACCTGGAGCTTGATCAAGATCTGATCAATTCTCATGGCGACAACTTGGAGGTCGAATATCGGTATTCCTTCGGAGAGCAGCCAGGGCGGATTCGTCTTTTGAGTTACGTCAACCATGCGCATATGGGGAGCTACCAAGCAGCACTCAATCGACAGGGTTTCAAAACCATCGATGTTACAGATACAAGAAATCATCGCACAAAGTTTGGCGTGGGTTTTAATTTCGAGCAGGCGCTTTCCCCGGAATGGGGAAGTTTTGTTCGACTCGGTTGGAATGATGGGCAAACCGAATCTTGGGCCTTTACAGAGGTCGACATGACGGCGTCTGGTGGACTCGTATGGAAACCGTTTAGTTCACGGGAAGATCGGGTCGGGGTGGCTTTGGTTGCCAACGGGCTTTCGCCACAGCACCGGCGTTATTTAGAAGCGGGTGGAAAAGGGTTCATCTTGGGAGAGGGCGGGATGAACTATGCCCTCGAGGAGATCGCCGAGATTTACTATTCTGTGGCTGCATGCAGAGAGTTTTTTATCACCGGCGATTACCAGCTTGTAACGAACGCTGGTTACAATCAAGATCGCTCCGGCGTTTCGATTCTCTCGCTTCGCATGCACACGGAGTACTAGACTCTAATAGGCAGTTAAAAACGCGAGATCGTCTTCGGTCAGATCAATTTCGATTTCCTCGCCTTCATCGAGATCGCAAATACGTGAGCTAATCTCGCGTTTAATTTGTGCGAATAACTCAGCCGGTGAGAGCTGGCGCGAGGTTTCTTCGACTGAGACGAGCTGACTGCACTCAACCGTGCCCCGGCGGTAAGGTACTTGAAGCGACGTGAGCGCTGAATTTTTAGGCCGGAGTTCGCTCACCTGTCGAAAAATTTGGATGAGGGCCAACGGGCAGCCTTTGTACTCAAATTTGATATTTGGCGATTGCTCGTGCACAAGCTTGAGCCAATTGAGCCACGAGACCACTCCGGCTGAAGCGATATAACTCATCCCAGACCAGTCGATTGCAATTGTTTCAACTCTCCGATGAGGAAATGTTGGAGTAGGAGCTTCGTCATTCAGCGGACCGTGTATCAAGACCTCCATCGCAGTTTCACTTCCTTTGCGGAATGAAACTTCAGCTTTGGATGAGAGATATTTTCGCACGCCAGATAAACTGATTTGATTTAATGGTCGGTTCATATTTCGTTGAGCTGGGGATATTGTGAGCTCACGCGCGGAGTCGGCGTCGGCGTGGGCTGAAAGATTTTGGCATTCGAAATGAGCGATCGTTGCGGTTGGGTCAGAAGCGATTTGGCGGTGTTGCATCTTATCCTCTTGATTTATCGTCTGGACTCATTGTCCAGTTTTATCGTTCAGCTTTATTGACCAGCTTTGTTGGTCAGTTTTATTGACCAGCTTTGAAAACTTGGTGGTGGAGGTCACAAAGTGCAGCCACTTGAACCGTGTGAGAGTTCGGGAACTCTTCATATCATGTTGAGGTCGAGCATCAAAAAATCACGATGTGGATCGCAACTGTTCCGAAGTGGAGCAAAATGCCGATCAAACGGAAACGCGGCTATTCAGCTGGATAATTTTTTCGGTTTTAAGTGTCGAAATTCTTTTCACGGGTTAAGGCGAGTTAAGGCGCGAGCAGAGTTGGGAGGATTAGGAATCGCTGGCAGACGCGGCTCCGAAGTGGAATTGAGGTGGCGAAACTGCGACGTCAGTGGCTCTCGTGCAGCGAGTCTGAGAAATTAGAGTTGAAACTGTGGTGATCAGCCGTGGTGATGAGACTGCGGCGGAGATGCAGCAGTGCTTGAGCGGCTACAGTGAAACTGAGCCGCGTCGTGAAATCGGAAACTTAGAGAGCGATTTTGCCAATAAACGACTTGAGATCTTCCACTTGCTGGAGTGCTTCATAAAGGTTCAAACGTTGACCCTGATGGACTCGAGCGTTGAGTGAATTGTAAACCGTCAACTCAACAACGTCGGCATAAGACGAGATCGCTGAGAAGTTGCCTTCTTCAAGAACTGTCATCAGTGCATCGAGATCGTGCGCCTCTTCAGCGTCGGGAAACTCAAGGTTGCGAATCATGATGAGAGATTTAAGAAAATGCTCAACCGCTTGCGCGAGGTTGTAGCCTGCAATGTCGTGCTGATTTTCGTCGTCAACGCAACGCTTGGCAGTTTCCAAGTTGTCATTGCCTTTTAAAATCATCGATTTAGCTGCCTGATTCATCGGCCACTCCCAGTTATTTAAGTCAGTATGTCGAACAAGTCGGGCGGGCTCAAGTAGATAATCAAGAAAGTTGGCGTCTTTTGCTAAACAGTTTTTTGTCCAATCTGCTTCAAATCCGCAATCGCCCAGGGGAATTGAAGAATTGAGAAATATTGCCTGATTCATTGGCAGCTTTTTGCATCTTCTGTGTGCCAAACATGCTGAATTATTCTAAGAAAAAATGGAAGGAAGGTTGCTGAAGTTCAGTTTTGCTACGTGTGTCGAGGTTAAAGAACGCCATCACTTCAGTTGAAACCACGCGTTTCACGTTAAAGACAACCAAATCAGAATTTTCAACTATCATGTGGAGCCCTCGACCCGCGCCCCCTTTGCCTGCCTCTTGCATTGCGACTTCCGGTCGATCTGATGACTGATAATTGCGCTCGAGATAATTCAAAAGTGTTTGCATCGGAAAGCGTCCAAACGGATCTCGAACCGAAATTCCTGCCATCATGCCATCGCAGGCAAATCGAAATTCAGCGCATGAAGTAGGCGAAAGGTCCACGCGGTTTGTTCGAGAGAGATGATTGAAGAGTGGCTGACCACCGGGAGTTGTTGGGGCATCGTAGATCGCATTCATTAAAAGCTCTTCGGCAACGCCGGCGGCACGCTCGACAAGACCCGATCGCAATCCGAGAGACTCAAAATGATCACTCATTTCTTTGATCAATGAAGCACGGTCTTCGGAAGAAGAAACCTTGCACGATTTCACTTCGGCTCCCCAGATCATATATTTTTCGAGGCCGAAAATGTCTTTAGAGACGAGCTTACTCACGGTCGTCGAAACATTTTTAACCGTAAAAAATCGATCATCTGGATTCCGTGAGATGATATTTGTGATCTGCGACGCATATTTTTTTAATATTGGAAGCTCTGCGGGGATATCATTGGTCGCCATGTAAACTAGTTTAGCATGGGGCTGTTCAGCTTGCATCACCGGGATCATTTCAGCGAGGCCCGAGCCGATGAACGCCAGATCCACCAGCTTCCCAGTTTTCAAAAAATCCATCGCTTCTTCGCGACTTGCAGCGATGTCGAGTTTGACGCCCGTTCCACCGAGTGCCAAGCGCGCAACCACTTGTTGTTTTCGATCGGGCTCAATCAGAAGCACACGTCGACTTCTGATGTTTTGTTCTGACGAGTAAAGATCGCTGAGCGGACGGAGCATCTCGATTGAATTTTCGAGTTGGAGCCTTGCATATTCGACTTTTGGCTGCTGTTCAGCATTCGAAAGATTTTGAACCTCTTTGAGAGTTTCGAGCAGTGGATGGAGCGTATCTTGAAGTTCTTTGAGTCTCTGGAACGTCAGATCTTTCGTTGAATAAAGCTCTTCCAATTTTCGATGGCTCGCAATCAGTTCTGAATTTTGCGCCTCAACAGCGGAGTAGGATCGGCGAAGCTCCTCTGATTTATTTTGCACGGCTTGGGTTCGCTCTTGAACCTTTTGATCAAGATTGACGTTGATCTCTTGAAGGGCATCGAGTGTTTCGCTGAGTTTGCGATTGGAGATCTCAAATTGGCGCGCCTTTTCGTTTGTGCGCACCAGCTTATCTGACAGCTCGGAAGAAATAAGGCGGTACAGTCGAAAGCCGAATCCCTCTTGAGATTCGATCACACTCGGCTCGAGGTCCTTCGCTGGAATCTCGAAGTATTCGACTTCGGTAAGAGCTACGAGTGACGCGGTTGCAGCTCGCCCGGTTAGGACACTCATCTCACCCATCAGCCCACCGGGATTGTTAAGGACTGCAACCTGCTCGCCGTTGACACGAACTTCGACGTCACCATGGTTTAAGAGCAGCAAACTCTCGTTCACCTGTCCTTCGTTTAAGAGGCAATGTCCCTTAAGCACGGTTCGAGGCGTCGAAATGCGAACGAAGGTCGTGATAAAGTCTTCGCTGCAGGTTTTAAACAGTTCAAATGAGCGCATTCGTTCAATGAGCGAATCTTGAGTGGCGTCGATTTTTTTCTTCACATCATCCGTCCTGGTTGAAGAGTCGCTGCGAGTGCCAACAGAGAAAGCTTAAAGAAAGCTCAGATAAAGATCAGATAAAGATCAGATAAAAATCAATGAAAGTTCAATGGAAGACTCGTGAAAGCTCATGGAAGATCAGAGAAAAATCGCGATCAGCGCGCCGGCAACGAGGCAGTAATACCCAAACCACTGCCAACGGTCTGCTGCGATCCAAGATGAGAGCCACCGGAGAGCAAGAAGGCCAGCCACAAAGCTGCAGGCCATTCCGACGAAACTTGGTGTCAGCATCTCGAATGTGAATCCAGTTGTTGCACCAGCCGCAAGCGCCGCTTCATTTTGATGCTTGATCAGACGCAAAACTTCTCTCGCAACAACCGGGGGCGTAAGGATGACGGCGAGTGCGAAACTGAATTCTTCCGCTTTCAACTTATCAACACCGGCAAGCATTGCCGTTGAAATTGTCGCGCCCGATCTCGAAAATCCGCGGAAGGGAAGGCAAAGGCCTTGCACTGCGCCGATGAGATACGACTGGCGGTTTGAAATTGGGCCCTGCGCACCTGGTCCCGGTAAGCCTGAGATACGACTGCGGGCAGAAATTCGAGCGGATATAAGAATCAGAATTCCTGCTGCGATCAATGCGGTTCCCACAAGTTGCATGTTGGAGAACAGAAGTTCGATTTCACCCTTGTCGTGGCCACCCATAAAAAATTTCTCGATGATGGATTTAAGAATCAGTCCAACCACTCCCGTAGCGATTGTTGCAAGCACAAGGGCGCGCAAAGACGATTTCCATCCACCTTCACCAGTCAGAATCGCGTTTCTCCAGCGTTTCCAAAAAAAGACGATCACCGCAAACATCGTTCCCGTGTGCAGCATCACCAGAAGCAGGGTCATTTCAGGACGTGAAGGATCAAGTCCCATCAGCTTTTCAGCCGCGATCACGTGAGCCGAGCTCGACACTGGAAGTAATTCTGCGAGGCCCTGAATGATTCCGAGGATGAGAACTTGAATGAATGTCATGGTGGCTCCTACTGCATGCTGAGGAGTATCATCAATACCCAAAGAAAATTAATCAAGCCCCAATTAGGCCGGCGCAGCATGGTTTCTTCAAGTGGTTTTTTCAAATGGTTTCATTAAATGGTTTCATTAAATGGTATGTATGAAATGGTGAGGGTGTTCGAGGTTTAGGTTTGGTTAACTGGCTTAACCTATCG
>JAYVND010000028.1:0-2431 GCA_043758635.1 Bdellovibrionales bacterium | reverse complement strand
GCCAGATCTGCTTCTAAAATATTTACCATTGATTGAGGTTCTAGAGTTTGGTCGCGGACCGGCCGAGGAAATAACAATTGCCATCCAGCGAACCCGAGCTTTGGCAGTCCCACAGACAGATACTCACCATGAGGGGCAGGCTCGTCTTGATGAACCGTCATTCGAGTAAAATCACCGAGGACTTTTAACCACGCAGTGGCTCAAAAACTCTGCACGGGTTGCATCGCTGTCACGAAACTCACCGCGTAAATCGGACGTGATCGTCGACGATGACGTGTCCTCAATGCCGCGTGAGATCACACAATAGTGGCGAGCATTGATATGTACCGCTACATTAGACGTGCCTAAGACTTCAACCAAGCAATCGGCAATCTGCTTCGTTAAGCGCTCTTGCACTTGTGGCCGGCGTGAGAAGTAGTCGGCGATGCGGTTGATCTTCGAGAGGCCAATCACTTTTTGATCTGGAATGTAGGCAATCGTCGCTTTGCCATCGATCGTCACAAAATGGTGCTCGCAGGTCGAGATCACTTTGATGTCGCGAACCACAAGCATTTGATCGTACTTCATATCGTTTTCGATCACGGTGATCTTTGGAAAGTGACGTGGATCGAGTCCACGGAACGTCTCTCGCACATACATGCGCGCAATGCGCCGTGGACTCTCGTGAAGACTGTCGTTGGATAGATCCAAGCCGAGCGTCTCAAGAATCTCCGTGAATTTCTGTGTGATGATTTCAATTTTCTGTTCGTCAGTCAGAGTGTTGGCGACCATGGGGGTCTGTGTGACCTTTTCGAGAATCGCTTTGGTTTCAAGATCAAACTTTTCGCCCATGGTTGCTCCTTCGCTCAATCAACATTAAACTGCCGGCATGAATCAGACACAAATCACTCAGCCAGCTTCGAACTCTTCCGGCCCTGCGGATGCTTCACCATTTACGGCTTATTCAAAAGCACCGAATGTTCCGGCGCCTCAAACTATCCAGCTTCACATTGGGCCTTATCACATACGCCCGGTCCCGACTGGAATTTTTGGTCTCGATGGCGGCGCCATGTTCGGCACAGTCCCAAAAATGTTGTGGGAAAAAACGAACCCGGCCGATGCTCAAAACCGCATCCCAATGGAAGCGCGAGCACTTCTTTTGGATGGATCAAAAACAAACGGTCGTCGCATTCTAATCGATTGCGGAATTGGCGGCGACTTTATAGCGAAATACGGCGAAAAGCTAGGACCTAAGTTTGCCGAAATGTATGCAATACAGGCCAAGCCCGACGACCCACGCATCTCGATTGAAAGAAATCTGGAATTGATGGGAGTTGCCGCAAATGCGGTTACAGATGTGATCCTCACACATTTGCATTTTGATCATTGCGGAGGAGCAACCACGGAGCGCAGTGGCAAAATCGTACCGACGTTCGCGAATGCAAGGTACTACACGCAAGCGGCGAATCTGGAAACCGCTCGTCATCCGAATCTCCGTGAAAAGGCGAGTTACTATTCACCTAATTTTGAACCGCTCGTCAGTGCCGGAGTGTTGGAGATTTTAGACGGACCGGTCGTGGATTTGCTTCCTGGCGTTTCGGTGCAAATCACCAACGGCCATACCCAAGGTCAGCAAACAGTTCACGTGAGTGATGAAAGTCGGTCGCTTATTTACTGCGCTGATCTGATTCCAACATCCACGCACGTGCGCCTGCCCTGGGTGATGGGTTACGATCTCGACCCGCTCACTCTCATTGAAGAGAAGCGTAATACGCTTGGCCCCGCGGCGTTAGCCAAGACGTTTTTATTTTTCGAACATGACCCCTATGTTGATGCCGCGCAAGTCATTGAGAGCCGAGGCGACTTCGCAGTCGAGAGCCGCTTTATCCTGACGTGACGATTCGACATCATGCTCAAATCAATTTGTGATGAAAATTTTTGAGCGCCTCTCGCGGTTCGCCGCAATAGGCAGTGAGAGACGTTTTTTTAAATTCTGCTTGGCGGCGAGACCACAGCCAAGTCTGTCGACCGAAGTCGCAGAGATAATATCGACACTTGATGGGTGCTTTCAATTTCTTAAATGCGCTTCGGCCGACTCTCTGACGTACGACTTAATCCATTCGGCAAGTTGCACCGGCCATTTGTTCAGGACTTTGATCAGAAACGGCAAGTGCTGACAAGCCTTTCGCCGAGAGAACTTCTGGCCTAAATCTATTTTGTACTAACGTGATGCACTTCAAAACATAGTACAAACTTAGTTAAAATGTCTTCGCCTTGAACAGTGCTAGAAGTTAACCATTGTCGCTCTTGGTTGCCTCATATCCTTAACAAGAATTCTCTCCGAACATCGCCAGCTTGTCTCTCCTCGACTTTCATAGGCCTCGATCAAAGCCCTTGGCCCATCAATTGAAGTAGAATACCTGAGATGAAATGAATAGAAATCGTGAGCTTA
>JAYVND010000027.1:0-2434 GCA_043758635.1 Bdellovibrionales bacterium | reverse complement strand
CGGTAAACCGGGATTTCTTCACGATGGAGACTCCGATCGGGTCGTTTGACCCGGGATTCTCCACTCATGCTCAAGGCACTTTCATGGACCAACGTCAGTCGCTTTCGCACTTGACACGTGCGATCGCGAGGTTATGTCCTGGGCGACGAGCACGAGGGGCATCACTTGTGAGATGATTCGCGACATGATGCTCATCGCCGTCGAGCAAAGATTCGCTTCGTATCGGGCTCCACAATATGTCGAGTGGTTATCCGATAACGGCAGCTGCAATACTGCGAACGACACCATTGAATTCGCACAACAGATCGGCTTGACGCCGCGGTCCACGCCGGTTCGCAGCCCGGAATCAAATGGAATGTCCGAGTCGTTCGTCAAGACATTTAAACGCGACTACGTTCGCTGTTACTCATGTCCTGACGCATAATCCGTCCTTAATAATCTCGAGATCTGGTTTGAAGACTACAACAAATCGCATCCCCACCGTGGTCTTCGCATGCATCGAGCAATATTCAAACATCCCTAACGCAAAAGCTCGAATTACCCGAGCTCGCTCATAAGCTTTTCTAAATCCAAGTCAGAAGTTGTCGCTGGAGTATAGAATGCGCCAAGAGCTATCTCGCGGAGTACATCAACATCTCTACGTCGCTGTCCTAACCGTTGACTAAGCGATTCAAGACCAGCGTTTGCGTATTCCTCGAATACGGAAACCATCTCATTTGAGCGCGCTTGAGAAACAATGCTGTAATCGCCCGTTGATTGAGCAGCGAGCATCAGCATAAAGCCGTCATAGCGCGAGTTTACAAATACGCTCATCGCTATCTGTTCGTCGCTTCCCTCGAAAGGACGTCTTGCCAACTTGTTATCATACGCAAAAGCTGCGGCGAATACCAATAGATCGGCCATATTACTAAACGATGGCTCGGAGCTTTGGACGAGTTCGTGAATAAGTTCCTTAAACTCCGTGGAACGACGTACCCTCTTGGAAAGATCAAGCATTGTTAAAAAACCTCAACAATTTTTGCAGACTCATACTCGTCAGTTGAATGCTCGATATAAGGCAGAGATTTCCCGTCAATATCCAGGTATTCTGGGGGAATAGAGCGCTTTGGAGTCACGAAAACCAAGACGTAACTTCTCCCGATTCTACCGTAAAGCTGATCCTGAACCACACCTTGGCCTTGGCTTTTTGAAACCATCGTGACGACTTGAGGAGCAAGCAAAGGGATTGCGTGTGCTACCTCTCGTCTGTAATTATCATCAAGCGCCCCGAACGGCGAATCCATTACAAGCGGGAAAACGCCGCCTTCAAAATTACTAAGTGAGTCCTTGCTTCCAGTCGCTCTTTCGTCAAATTTCTCACGAGCAAGACGGGCAAGGGCTCCGACAAAGCTGAGCGCGAGAAGTTGATTTTCGCCTTGGCTTTTACTTACCGCAACGTCCTCAAGAGTACCGACAGTCTTTGTCAGCTGCAATCGAAAATCTGAGGTCAATTCTGGAACATATGCCTTGAAGGTAATTTGGCCGTAAGTCTGCTTGATTCGTTGGTCAAGTTGTTCACGAGTCTGATCGCGCCGAATCTGAAGAATGCGTTTAACGGCATCAGTTATCCGGTCGGCGGCCGACATTTGTCGCTGTAACACTTTTCCCCGGTCGTCCTGAATTTCAGCTTTCAATAAATTGGACTTAAGGTCATGAACCAAATTTTGTTTTTCTGCAAGCTTTCTCTCGTTCAAATGAATCGAGAGGTCTTGGTCGCGAATTTTTCTCTCGAAATCATCTCGACTCGCCGCAAAATCCGCAACTGAGCTAACTGTGCTCTTTGCCTGAAGTTCTTTGACTCCGTCGATTTCCTGTTTTACCTTGTTAAGATCATCCTCCGCGCGAGTAATAGCCTCAGCATTTGAAGCAAGGCGGTCACGAACGGCGGAGCGATCATCAAGAAAACGAGTAGCATCAGCACTGATTCGGTTCCAACATTCTTGAAAATCCCGCAATCCTGCAGCCGGAAGAAGAGACTCAATCATGTGTCGGCCCGAACTGTTTTCGTCCAAGGGTGCACCACATAAGCACGTATTTTGCGCTAGGAGGTCATTTAGAAACTGGCGCTCGTATGCGGCAGGTAATCTACCTTTTTCACGAAGATCCTCAACTGCCTCAAGTGCGCCGGTGGCAAGACGACTTGAGAATGCAACAAAACCGCGATCGGATAACGCCAGCTTGGTATCACGCCTGAGAGCTTCGAGCTCATCGCCAAGCGATACATCTTGTTTTCTTAGTGAGTCCAGCCGAAGCTGGCGTTCACGCGCGACTGCATTATCACGCAAGAATGTCTCGGCTTCGGCTTTGGCGACCTCATTTGCAGCGCGGTTGGTTTTCATCTGCACTACAGATTCCTCGAGGTCGATTGTTTCGCGCTCACCACGTTCGATGGCTG
>JAYVND010000026.1:0-7683 GCA_043758635.1 Bdellovibrionales bacterium | reverse complement strand
CGAGTTGGTTGAGATTCTGAAAAGGTGTCTCAAGAGCCGATGCGAAGGCGGAACCTGTCATGATGATGGCGCTCAAGACGAGTGCAGAAAGAATGAGCTGGTGACGGAAGCGACGCATGGGAATCCCCTTGTCGGAATCTGGACAAAATAGCGTTCCGAGAAAAATCAATGAATCGATAGAAAGCGACAAAAATCGATATAACGATATAAGAAGAGGGACATCGCCTGGTTTAAGCAAAGATGGAAGCAGAAGTTCGCGAGCTAAAAAAAATGCCGGGCGCAGAGTGCGCTCGGCATGAAAGCTTTCTAGTTGAAAAAGCCCCGTCAGGACCTAAGTTCGACATTCGGTGGACGAAAAGAGCCTCAGCTGCTTAGTACCATCCGCCGTAGTTCCAGCTGTAGAATGAGTAGTTGTAGCCACCGAATCCGTAGTTGAAATACGGAGTGTAACCGTAGTTGTAGCCACCGTAGTAGTAAGACGGCGCAAACCAGTTGTAGTTCGAGAAGCAGAAGTACCACGAGCTAGTAGAGCTCGACTGATCCAACTCACCAGCGGGGCGACCTGCAACTTGCGTCTTCACGTCAACGGGCGAAAAAGTCTGAGCCGCGATTCCCTGGACGGATTGTGCATCTGCAGGGAGCTTTGTCATTGAGTGCAAAGCTTGAATGGCACCCGTCTTCTGGTCCACTCGCATGACCAGGGTTGCCGGAAGGTCTTTAGCCAGTTGAACTTGTTGATTAGTAACGGCTTTTTCGTTGTCGAGCTCTCCTGCGTGTGCCGAAACAGATGTCATTGCAGTCAACGTTGCCGACAACGCAATTGCGATTGCAAAAACCGAAGTTCTGATAAGTTTTGTCATTGGGTTCTCCTTTTAGTGGTCGCCTTGATAGTCGCCAAACTCGTGCTACCGCGCCGGTCTGGCTTGAGCAAATAGTTTTTTGCACACGTATTGGCGACAATTTTCTATCCCGCTAAGCCCTGGAAATAAGTGAAGGTTTTGGCGTCATTTTTGGCCGGACACAGTATCTTCTTGCATCATTAGCAAACCTCATTCATTTCCTCATCATGAGATTTTTCTTGATTGTGACGCCTGGTCTTGAAGCGCTTGCGAAAACCGAACTTTTAGCCTACCACCCTGAAATCACCGAAGAATCGGTAAAAATCGTCGGTGGCGGGATCGAGCTCGATGCCGATTTAGCGCTCGGTTTGAGCCTGAATAAAATTTTACGAGTTCCAACCCGAATTCTCATTCGTGTCGCCGACTTTGGTTGCAGAGACTTTCCAAAGCTTTTTAAAAAGCTTTCGGGTCTCGCCTGGAATGAGTGGGTTCCAGATTTGAAGAATGTTGATTTTCAAGTCTCAACCCATGGTTCACGCTTAAAAATGAAGAACCGCATCGAAGAGACGTGCCTCAGCGCGCGGATTTCGTACCTTAAGAAAAAAGGTTTACCTCATTCTAGGGTGCTCACGGGTCCAGATGCGGAGTTCGCTCTCTTCATTCGGATCGTTGACGATATTTGCTTTGTCAGTCTGGACACGTCGGGCGATCGGCTGCACAAGCGTGGTGTTCGCGATGAGGTCTCGGATGCGTCGCTGCGCGAGACCTTTGCGACCGCTGTTCTGAAGTCAATTGAATCAGTTTATAAAAAGGATTTCGCGAGCCAAAGTTTCTTTCCAGATGTTGAGCTTATCGATCCGATGATGGGGGCCGCGACGTTTTTACTTGAGGCAAGCGCTGCCGGCACTCCCATCACTTCCCGTACATTTTCCTACGAAACAAATACGGCGCTTTTGTCTCAACTGAATAAAATGACAGCCGTGAGTTCGGAAGGGTTGGTCGCAACGGCACATGCGGCTCGTATTCATTTCGCGAGCCTTGTCGGATATGAGATGAATGCGAAGACCGTGGCTTCGGCTCGAAAGAATCTTTTGCAAGAGCAGGAAACTCGGCGCGCGCTCAAGCTGTCGACAGCTGAAGTCCAAACCTTTGCCGAAGATTTTTTCAATTCGAAGCCACTGCCTTTGAGCTCGCGCGATCTGAAGCGATGGGTCGTCTGCAACCCGCCTTACGGCGAGCGAATCAAGGTCGAAGGGCGCTTGAGTGATTTTTACGAGCGCCTGATGCACCAGACTGAAAAAGTGGCGCAGCCCGATTACGTCGCCTTTTTGATTCCTCAAAAGGTGAATTCTCGGATGTTGAATGTTCCGCCTGCATGGCGATTCTGCCAAGTCTTGAAATTCTCTAACGGTGGAATTCCGGTGCAGACTCTGGTTTATTCACGTAAGGTTTCTCTGTAAAGCGACATTTTGGGCAGAAGATGCCCACCCATTTATAATAAAAAAAGAGCGGCGAAATTAAATTTCGCCGCTCTTTTTCGTTCACGGAGCCAATCAACTGCAAACATCAATTGCAAGGATCAACTGCAAAGATCAATCACTAAGCCCAATTGCAAAGTGAGATGTCTAGTAAATTCTCGCTCCCAATGTTCGCGAAAGCTGTTTCTATTTTCGTTTCATTGACTTGATGACAACTGGCGTGTTCGGCACGTCAGAGTGGCCGCCTTTAGTTCCGGTCGGAACTTCCTTGATTTTCTCTACAACATCCATGCCCGACACAACTTTTCCAAAAACAGCATAGCCATATTGAGCTGGGTTTGGAGCGGTGAAGTTCAAGAAGTCATTGTCCTTAACGTTCACAAAGAACTGCGAAGTTGCACTATCAACGACATTGGTACGAGCCATCGCGAGTGTGCCGCGGTCGTTTTTCAAGCCATTGTCTGCTTCGTTTTTGATTTGATCAGCGGTTTTTTTCTGATCCATTTTTTCGTTGAAGCCACCACCTTGGATCATGAAGTTTGAGATCACGCGGTGGAAAATGGTTCCGTCGTAATAACCTTCGTCAGTGTATTTTAAGAAGTTCGCAACCGAGATCGGCGCTTTGTCTTGGAAAAGTTCAATTTCAACGTTACCTAGCGACGTTTCCATGATGACATGTGGGTTCACAGCATTGTCTCCTTTTTTCTTATCTTTCGAGTCCAAAGTTTTGTCTGATTTTTTATCAGCTTTTTTCGATTTAGATTCTGTTTTTTTGGCATCTTTCATCGTTTCAGTCTTCGCTTCGGTTTTGGTTTCCGATGCCGATGCTGACGCCGCGTCGGCATGGTCGGCCGAAAATGCGAACGAGCTGCTCAACAAAATCGCAAATCCAAGAATCGCCGGCTTTAGAACCGAATTAGTGAATGAGAAATCCGAACAGAAAGGCGCCGAGTGGACATGAGCGGATGATGTAAACACGTGATGATTCTCCGAATGTTGATTCCCAGGGGCGCCCTGGTTGTCGCGTCTTCTGACGAAAAAAACCAGAAAAATCTCGAGAGGCAGAGTAGGATTTGGAGGAAATCAGAATTTTGAAGTTTCCCATCCAAGTGTGGGATTTTTAAACACGTGAAGGTGGTGCATATGGATCCGGCGGATCATAACAAAGCGAACTCTCCACAGTCTCAGATTTCAGTGGCTGCATCAGCGGCCGATACAGGCGCCAATACAACTAAGATAATGCTTAAAAAATCGACTGATGCGCTCCAGAATGGCTTTTTTCAGGAAGGCCCGCAGCTCAATAACACCTACGAAGGCGATGACCTACTTCGTCACTTTTTGCGCTGGCGCCTGCCCGGTCAAATGGTCAACGAGATTGAACCTGGTCTTGTAAAACTGGGCGCGCGCATGGCCCACGACGTTTTGAAGCTGAGTCAGCAAGCAGAAATGTGCGAGCCGCGTCACGTTCCGTTTGATGCGTGGGGACATCGAATCGACGACATTGAGGTGAGCGAGGCTTGGAACACTTTGCACCGGGTTTCTGCTGAAGAAGGAATGATTGCGACGGGCTATGAGCGGCAGCACGCTGAGAATTCGCGTTTGCACCAGTTTGCGAAGCTCTACATGTTTCATCCGTCTTCGGCCTTCTACACCTGTCCCTTGGCAATGACAGATGGCGCGGCTCGGGTGATTGAACTCTACGGAACACCCGAAATGAAATCTGAAGCCTTCAAAAATTTAACTTCCCGCAATCCGCAGCGCTTTTGGACATCGGGGCAATGGATGACTGAACGCACAGGTGGCTCTGACGTTTCAAAAACGTCTACTTACGCGCGCTTTGAAGATGGCGAGTGGAAGCTCTACGGTGACAAATGGTTCACGTCGGCGACGACGGCGCAAATGGCGATGGTGCTCGCAAAGACGGTGACAAGTGAGAGTGAAACCGATGGGCCGTTGAGTCTTTTTTACGTTGAGCTGCGAGATAAAAATGGTCGCCTCAAAAGTTTACGCATCAATCGCCTGAAGCAAAAATTAGGGACGAAGGCGTTGCCAACGGCCGAGATTACGCTCGAAGGAACACCCGCGCAAATTATCGGCCTACCAGGAGAAGGAGTGAAGCGGATTGCTGCTCTCTTGAATATCACCCGTCTTTATAATTCTGTTTGCGCTCTCGGGACGATCGCCCGCACGTGGATGCTTGTGAAAGATTACGCCACTCGTCGGAATGTGTTTGGAGCGTCGCTCTCAGAGCAACCGCTGCACTTGCAAACACTAGCTGATTTGCGTGCCGATTACGAGGCGATGTTCCACCTGGTGTTCCAATGTGTGAGGCTTTTGGGCCGTGATGAATGCAAAATCGCGAGCCAAGAAGAGTTGACGCTGCTTCGCCTGCTCACGCCTATTTGCAAAATGATGACTGCGAAGACAGCCATTCAGCACACGAGCGAAGTGATCGAATCTTTTGGTGGCGCAGGATACATCGAAGACACTGGCTTGCCGAAACACCTGCGAGACGCGCAGGTGTATTCGATTTGGGAAGGCACCACCAATGTCCTGAGTCTCGATGTTTTAAGGGTGATCGCCAAAGATGCTGCGTTGGAGCCACTTCTGACTGATATTGAAGCACGTCTGAATTCTGTTCAGTTGGAGAGTCTGAAAGCT
Source organism: Bdellovibrionales bacterium (assembly GCA_043758635.1). Lineage (GTDB taxonomy): Bacteria > Bdellovibrionota > Bdellovibrionia > Bdellovibrionales > JAMPXM01 > JAYVND01. The sequence goes on along the minus strand of JAYVND010000026.1, from coordinate 2,705 downwards.
GAGGTTCAGCTGGTGCGGGACGGCGTGGCAAGTGTTCGCAAATATGCGCTCGCGGTTTCACAATTTGATGTGGGCATGATTCAAGCGGGCGCAAGGGAGTTTGCGATGAGCATCGGTCGGATTTATTCCGCTTCGCTGCTGCTCGAGTTTGCAGTCTGGTGTGATCAACGGAAGCAACGCCCAGCCGCAGTCGAGGTCGCACGTCGATATTGTCGGCGCACACTGACGGATCTTCGACCGATCGATGATCTTGATCGTGAGCGTCTTCAACGTTTGGTCTACGGTTGAGTAGCGATGCGGGGCAGCTGTCAAGAGCGTGACGGTCGGCCGTCAAATTCGCGTCGCAGATATTATAAAACTGCCAGAATTTTGGCTTTGAGCGGACCGGGGAGGTTTCGCCTGTTGACTGTGGCGCTGGAAGGCATCGAGTGACACGTTTAGTGCATCGAGTGACACGTTTAGTGCATCAAGTGATGCTTGCTTCTGACGCGGATCCCGCAGCTCGGGCAGTGAGCTTCTTCTTTGACTTTGAGATCGTTCGTATTGATTTCATGACGAATTTCTAATTTTGTGTCACACATAGCGCACATCGTGTACTCGGTCATAAATTTTCGAAGTTCGTGGGGCTCGGGTGCCGGTGTGAGATTTGAATCGAGAATGGCGCTGAACTCAAGCTGGGCATCATCATGGAAATTATCTGAAGAATGGCGCTCGTCGCTACGGCCACTCTCATGCCGAGGGTCGAGAGAGAGTTCACTGGTCGAATCTTTGTCGATTCCTGTCGATGGTGATTTGAAGCCGCGTGAGTTCATTCATCCTCCTTGAGATCTACGGCTCTCGAACTTTTAATTCGAAGACCGCCGTTTCAATCCGTGAAACGGGTGAGCAAAAGTATTTCGAAAATTCGCCAGCTTCCGATGAAAAGTGAAGATGAGAATTGATCTTCGACACTTGTACAGGGCGGGCAGAGTTTAAGAATGCATATTCAATGCCAGCAGAAGTTGGAGTTCGAGTCTATTTCGAGAGACCGTCGTTTTAGTTTGCAGCCGGAGCCGCCTGAATACGATCGATCGAGAAAAACGAAATCAGATTTTGCCGCATTGGAAACCGCTCTCGTTCAATTGCAGCGCTCTTTGGGCCTGGTTGGCAAGCTCGATCGTTGAGAGTCGCTGAGAGGTCGTGGGCGGATCTTGGACGGGGCGCGCACGCGCAAACGGCCGAAGGTCGAGTTTGCAGATAGAAAGTTTTTGATGATCTTCAGCTTTGAGGTGTGTCGATGAGCAATTTGCTTCAGTTAAAACATGGCATCAAGAAATATGGAATTCGGTCGATCTTCAGTGGTGCATCTTTCGCCATCAATGAAGGTGAAAAAATTGGCGTGATAGGGCCGAATGGAGCGGGTAAATCTACTTTATTTAAAATTTTAGTCGGCATTGAAGATATGGATTCCGGTGATATCACTCGAATGAGCGGGCTGCGCCTTGGTTATCTTGCACAGGATGAAAACTGGGGAACTTCGGCAACGGTCGAAGAGTTTCTTTCTTCGCAAATCACGACGCCGATCTGGGATTTAAAGCGCATGGCGCCTTCATTCGGGCTTGATCTCATTCACTTTCCTCGTGAGATCAGGAGTCTGAGCGGTGGTTACCGCATGCGTATTAAGCTGCTCCACCTGCTCGCAAGTCAGCCTGACCTCATGCTGCTGGATGAGCCAACAAACTATCTCGATTTAGAGACGCTCGTGGTCCTCGAGAGTTTCCTGCAAAACACCAACCGTGCTTTTATGTTGATCTCACACGACCGGGAATTTCTCAGACGCACGACCGATCATATTTTAGAGATCGAAGCCGGCCAGATGACCAAGTACTCCGGCAACATTGACGATTATTTTGAACAAAAAGCTTTGCTCCGCGAGCAGCTTGAAAAACAAGCACTCACGGCGCAGGCCAAGCGCAAAGAAGTTTTAGATTTCGCTGCTCGCTTTGGCGCTTCGGCGACCAAAGCACGACAAGTCCAATCGCGACTTAAGGGTCTCGAACGGATGGAATCAATCGAGCTCCGGAATTTGCCGACGACGGCAAAAATCCGTTTGCCGGAGCCTGCGCGCACCGGAAAAACGGTTATCTCGACGCGCGATGCCGAGCTTGGCTACGGCGAAAAAGTCATTCTTCGTTCGCTCTCGCTAGAACTAAGTAAGGGCGATCACCTCGGGATCGTAGGCGTGAACGGCGCGGGTAAGTCAACACTTCTCAAGGCCCTTGCAGGCGAGCTAGTCCCGATCAACGGGCATTTCGAATTCGGAATGGGAGTCGAGATTGGATACTTCGCGCAGCACGTGGCCGAGCGACTCGATCCTAAAGATAACGTAGTCGAAGCGATGGGAGCATTTGCTCACTCTGATATCTCACGCCAAGAGATCTTGGACCTCGCAGGCTGTTTACTTTTCAGCGGCGATGCGATTTATAAAAAAATCTCGGTTCTTTCGGGTGGCGAAAAAAGTCGCGTGGCACTCGGGCAAATTCTTTTGAAACGCGCGAGTTGCTTGCTGCTTGATGAACCGACCAATCATCTTGATTTTGATACGGTCGAAGCGCTCACTCAAGCATTGATGAGCTATCCGGGAAGCGTTGTCATCGTGAGCCACGATCGCGGTTTTGTTCGTCGGACGGCGACCAAGATTCTTGAGATAAAAGACGGGCGAGCGG
>JAYVND010000025.1:0-22270 GCA_043758635.1 Bdellovibrionales bacterium | reverse complement strand
TCGTGGTGAATCCGGAAGGAAAAATCAAAGTTTCAGAGGTGCATGATAACGGTATCGGCCGCGATGCCTCTGAGTTAATGCGCAAAGTTCAAGCCGCCCAGTTTATTGCAAAAAATCCGAACGAAGTTTGCCCAGCGAAATGGAAGCCAGGCGCCCAAACTTTGAAGCCAAGCCTTGATCTCGTAGGGAAAATTTAATTTCTCTCTAGAGCGATTTAGCAAAAAGAAACGAGTCATGAAGACCGTGGGAGCTCACGTTTAAAACGATGGGCCCTCGCGGTTTTTTTTAAACAGAACCCGACGAAAGGACCTCCGCCATGTTAGATGCTGCGATCAAAGAACAACTTGAGTCCGTTTTCTCTAAACTTGAAGGGTCCGTTGATCTCGTTTTTGAGCCGAGTCAGCATGAATCGCAAGCCGAGCTTGTCGAATTCCTCACTGACATTGCGGCTACCTCGTCAAAACTTAACGCCAAAAGTTCGGGTGCCTCGGAATCGCCCGTTCCTACGTTCCATCTGGCCCACAACGGAAGTGCGACGCCTATCTCTTTTGTCGGAATTCCATCGGGGCATGAATTCACCTCGCTCATTCTCGCGATTCTCAACACCGACGGAAAAGGCAAAACTCCAGATGAAGCCATCGTTGCGCGAATCAGGAGCCTCAAAGGCCCCATTCATTTGCGAACATTTATTTCGCTCACGTGCGAGAACTGCCCCGATGTCGTTCAGGCCTTAAACTTGATGGCGTTGCTCCATCCCGACTTTAAGCACCAAATGGTCGACGGCGGGTTCGTACCTAACGAAATCGAAACGCTCAGCGTTCAAGGTGTACCAAGTATTCTTGCCGGTGATCTCTTGATCCACTCGGGGCGCATCCAGTTTATCGATCTCATCGTTAAGCTCGAAGAGCATTTCGGGATCGACTCTTCAGGCGAAGACGTCGTGCGAGTGACTGACCTTGGCGACTTCGACGTTGCGGTGATTGGCGGAGGCCCTGCTGGCGCATCCGCTGCGATCTACAGTGTGCGCAAAGGCCTAAAAACAATTCTGATCGCCGAGAAAATGGGAGGCCAGGTTCAAGAAACGAAAGGAATCGAAAATATGATTTCGATTCCTTACACTGAGGGACTGCATCTCACAGCTCAACTCAATCAACACTTGGGTGCGTACCCCGTGAAGGTTCTTGAGCATCGCCGAGTCGCGAAGATTGATCGCGAGAATAGCGCGGCCGGTGGAACATCAATTCACCTCGAAGGTGGCGAGCACCTCAACGCGAAACAAGTCATCATTGCGACTGGGGCGAAATGGCGTGAGCTGAATATTCCAGGCGAAAAAGAATATCTCGGTCGAGGCGTTGCATTCTGTCCGCACTGCGACGGACCTTACTACAAAGGCAAAGACATCGCCGTGATTGGCGGCGGAAATTCGGGCGTTGAAGCCGCGATTGATTTGGCTGGCATTGTGAAGAGTGTTGTGCTGTTCGAATACAATGACTCACTCAAAGCCGATGCAGTTTTGGTCGAAAAACTTCGCGCACTCCCGAACGCAACTATAATTACAAATGCCCGAACTAAAGAAGTGTTGGGTGATGGGCAAAAAGTGAACACCCTTGTGTACACCGATATGAAAACCCAAAAAGATGTCAATCATACGCTCGATGGAGTTTTTGTGCAGATCGGTCTTTTACCAAATAGCCAGTTCGTAAAGGGCGTGGTTGAGACCAATAAGTTTGGCGAGATTATCGTCGATGCCAAAGGCCATACCTCTGTGCCAGGCATTTACGCGGCCGGCGATGTGACGACGATTCCGTTTAAGCAGATTGTGATTGCGATGGGCGAAGGCGCGAAAGTGGCTCTCACCGCTTTCGAAGATCGGATGTACGGAAACGTGGCTCACTGAAATTGAGGCATGAGTATCAACACATGTTTTAAATGACGTACTTCGAAGTCGACCTCAGGTGTTGCCTTCGAGTTTCTTTAGATGGCAGCCTTGGTTAAGCGGTCTTAACCAAGGCAATAACTGCTGACTCTGTTCTCTCGAATTCAAGACGTTTTGCTTGGTTAGAATGAAGAGCTTTTTGAAGCGCTCTGCTCCTAAGGGAAATCTGGACTTTTCCGAAGAAAATTCGGCGATATCGCGAACTAACGAATTTAGAAATCCACACAAGTTTCCGAAAACTGAACAGATGATTATTGCAACTCTCGTTTACGTATTCGGTGCTGTGCTCTGTTTAGGCGCTGCCTTTTCTGGTCTGCTTTGGAATTTGAATCGAAATCAACTCTACCAGTCTCAATTCTTTCTCTGGTTTTGGGCGATCGTCAGTTTTGTTCTACAAGGCGCATATCAAAATCTTGAAATGAGCGGTTTCCTCGCTTACTCAATCAATGGCTTGAGCGTCCTTGCGGTGATATCGGTTTTGCGCGAAAGTTTTTCGCTCAATCTCAATTTGAGACGATTCTTTTTATTCCATCTCCTCGCCACAATCATTTCGGCAACACTTTTCAAATTGGAAATACCATTTTGGTTGAGCGCGCTCCCTTTTTCTGTTTCCACGGCCTGCTCGCTGCTGTACGTCGCATTTGTCGGTCTCCGAGGGAAACGAGCAGCCGTTGCTCGTGGTTTTTCATTCCTCTTGATTCTGAATGCCATTCACTTTCTCGATTACCCGCTCTTAAGACCACATCCAGAATTTGCGGTTGCCGGTTTCGCAATCGCTCTTTGCTTTTATTTTACCTACGCAGTTTTTATTCCACTGACCCTCACCAAAATCATGGGCGACCGCTACTCGGAGACTCTCGAAGCTAAAGTGCTCGAACGCACCGGTACTCTGCTTACGGCCAACAGCAAACTTGAGTCGCTTCAGGAAGACCTCACTGTTCAATACCAAAATCTTCAGGCCCTCGTCGAAGACAACCGAATGCTAATGAGTGTTCTGGTTCATGACATCGCAACCCCACTCAGTGTGATGGACGGATCGATCACAATGCTTGAAAGCTCTGTTCATACAGAAGTGGGGCAGAAAAATCTTGCGCGCATTGGGCGAAGCTTAAAATCGATCAAAGATCTCACCGCCAGAGCTCGCGAAGATCACGCTCAGCGACTTGGCAAAATGACGTTGCCGGGGAACATCTCGACAACCAATCTGCAAATCGACCTATCGGCTCCTCACCCTGCCGAAGTCCGGGACGAGACACCTCTCCCTCAAGCCAAACACGCAAAAATTCTGCCTTTCGTAACTGTACTACAAAAGTTTGGCATCGAACAAGTGATCCTGGAGGCGATCGAAAATTTTGAGGCACCATTGCTTCAAAAAAATTTAAAAATCAAAGTTGTCAATTTAGCGGGCCGAGAGATTGAAGCGCTCGGCGATGAGCAACCGCTTAAGCAACAAGTTTTCGGCAATCTTATCTCCAACGCGATCAAGTTTTCGCACGTAGGAGGAACGATTCAAATCACCATCGATGTTGAGAGGGCAGCCGTTCTCATTAAAGTCAAAGACGACGGTGTCGGTGTTCCTGACGATATGTTCGACGTGATTTTCGCTAGCGACTCACCGACTTCTACAATTGGTACAAACGGCGAAGTCGGGACCGGGCTTGGCCTCCCGATTGTCCGTCACTTTGCGCGCAAGATGGGAGGCGAGGTTCGCTTGCTCCGGAACTCGGGTGCCGAAACTGGCGCGTGTTTTGAAGTGAAGCTCAAGCTGCCGGCATAAGCGGCTCTGCGTTCGCCGGAGCTGTCTTTTTCGCATCTAAATAGTTCTAACTTCCACTTTCTACACTGCGCGCCTCACGGCGTTGCGTGCAGACTATCGACGTTTTGGATATTCCCGTTCCAGATCGAAATCTCTTGAATGACCTGCGTCCAACCGTCTGCCCGCCATCATTGTCGATCGCTGTGCTAGCCCCGGGTGAGAATGATGGAATTGCTTGGTTACCAATCATTAATGTCAACCCGAGTGGCTGACCAGCGGCATTCAATGATTTGAGGCCGTCGTAATCCATGTAAGACTGCGCGACGACCTTTCCATCGATCAGAATATCAATCAGTTCCGATCCGTCGTTACGCCAGTTCATCACAAAGTCATGAAAAGTTGCGGACCAATTTAGATTCGGAAAACCGACATACGGCGGGCCCGCACTTGGATGCGAAACGTAGCCCGCACCATCATTGGCAAGATATGTGATGTGCGGTGATTTGCCTGTGGCCCACACATTTCCGTAAATATCGGGTGTGCCATAATCCAATTGGCTTCCGTAAGGAGCTCCGCCGTCATCTGACCTTGTAAAGTTGTCATTGGAGTCAATTTCGAAAAGGTGTCCACCCTGAGGATAGTCAATTAAACCACTTCTATATGGATCGCCACCTACTCCCGGTGTTCGCTGTTCACCCGAAAAGAGCCAAATCGGATTCCACGCGTGTTTGCCGGCTGCCGCTTTATAACGAACCTTGACCGTCATCCCTGCTCGAATTGCCGGGGTGAACCGAAGAAAGCCGCCGAAGACATTGCCGGCACGGCAGTTCGTGCGGTTCTGGGAGCAGAAAGCAACCATGTGTAAACCATCTGCCATTACAGGTGTTGTACTATGTGCGCTTCCCAAAGGATAGTGGCGAGCCACAGCCGCAAACGTGTTGTTATCGCCTTGCCCATTGTCCATCGGTGAACCCAACGCAATCGTCTGATTTCCCGAAAAATAATTCAGGTAAACATACTTACGAAGTGTGGTTTCGTCAGGTACATTGACCGCATTAGGTCCCCCAGGAAAGTACATGCTCATGATGGGCGTGGAGCCATTGGCAAGCGTGAGTCCCCCGCCCGGCCCTTTTGAATTTCGATCGATCGGTGGCTGATCGGTTTCTGGAAATACCGGCGTTGTCATATAGTCGTTGAACAGATCTATCGCGACCGGAGCAATCGCAACTGCACAACCTTCACTCACGCGCTCGACGTTGATCGCGTACTCTTCGCCAAGGCGCTGAACTTCTGCATCATGCTGCACGATCGACGGAGCACCGAGTGCTATTTCGATGTATGCAACATCTGCTTGCGGGTTATTGAGCAATTCAAAAGAAATAAGACCTTTCACTCCGCCAATTGTGCCCGCAGCAGTTTGCAAGGTGCGGTGCCCATTGCGATAAAGTGAAAGCGTCGAACCGTCACTGATTGCCGTTAAAATCTGCCACTGATTCAGTGCCGAGTAAGTCGTTGAAAGCTCAGTTCCGTAAGCGGTGCCATTGTTCTGACCAATCGAGAGTGAACCGTCTGTGCCGTTACCGCTGTAAATATCTACGTTTGCAGCGCCGTTCATCTGAAGCAAGGCACTCGGATGCAGTCCGGTTTGACGAATAACAAAAATTGCAGTCCAAGCCGCACCATTGTTCTCGACAAGTTCTCGGGCGTCCGCTGCTGGCAAAACAAGCCCGTCATACGCGTTATTGAGTGAGGCCGTAGAACCATGAAAATAGGGAACGTTATTGGGGCCCCCTTTCGCAACGAGCGTCAGGGCGCCGCTGCCTCGCGAAGCGAGTTCTTGGCCAATCGATTCGCGAATCGCTAAGATGTTGTTGGAGGCGTCAATCTGAATTCCCGTTTTACCTGGAGCGAGAGATGCGAGGGATGCCGGAGCTGCGGCATCAAATTCGTAGCGCACGTTCGAAAGTCGGCTCGTTTGCGCAATGTATCCGCTCGAGGTGTCAGAACCCAGCGAAAGATTTGCTACATTTGAGAGAGGAACGAAGCCACCAGAGCAATTTTGTCCCAGAGCCAGCGAGCTAACCGCCATCAATAGAATCTGACTTTTAGATAGTCTCATTTACATGTCTCCCTAGAGCTAACTCATCGGACAGACAGGGGCCAGACTCGAGCCAGACTCGAGCCAGACTCGACGATTCGTCTCGTTCTGAGACCTGAGTATTAAAATTCCCTTATAAAGGCGCGGGCACTCAGTTTGAATTTCAAGCTCGTAAACCGAATTTAACGTTTTCGAATACGCTCAATCCAGCCTTGAAATCTTGCGTATTTGGTTCGATGAATTCGCTGCGCCTGATAAATGCCGTGATGTCCTGACACCAGGTAAGCCGTGTAACACCCTAATGCAGCATACTTTGCTATTTGCGGACCGAAAAGCTCCATTGCCATCAGTGTGCAGGCCAGAGGTGTATTTGCTGCACCAGCGAAGACGCTGACAAGTCCCACTGCAGCAAGTAAACCAAAAGCGACGGGTAAAATTGAACCAAGAGCGTTTCCCAGTGTCGCGCCAATAAATAAAAGCGGTGTGACTTCACCGCCTTTGAAGCCTGTCCCTACGGTAAGTGCAGTCATTACCGTTTTACCTAACCAATCATAGGCGGGAAGTTCGATCTGCGTCGCACCGACCAAAATTGGAATCCCCAGACCAGCATAGCGAAGCGTGATGGGCGCGAGAACAAAGAATGCCGCAACGATAAGTCCTCCAACGAACGAACGCATCGGCAAGCTCGGCAAATATTCCTTCGATATCGCTTTTACACTCTCGACCAAATGCGAGAAAAGACGCGCCGCAAATCCGAAGATCAAGCCGGAAATGATCATCCAACCCACAACGTCCAGGCTGAACTGCGGAAAAATGGGCGAAACATAGACTGAATGATGGATACCGCAAGCGATTGTCACGTAATGGGCGACAAAAGCCGAGCAAGCACACTCCAACAAAACGCTCCACTCAAGTTTTCCAATCGAAAGAACTTCGAGCCCGAAGATAGTTCCGGCAAAGGGTACACCAAACACAGAACCGAAGCCGCCACTCATGCCGATCATCAATAGCCTGCGCCGAGTCATACTGGGAAATCTCAAGCGTGAGGTGAATTGATCTGCAATGGAGGCAGACATTTGAACTGCTGTTCCCTCGCGCCCCGCGGAGCCACCAAACAAGTGAGTGACAAGCGTTCCGAAGAACACAAGCGGAGCCATTCGAAGTGGAATCACCGCTTTCGGGTCGTGGAACTCATCGATAATCAGATTGTTCCCGCCTTCGACTCGATCGCCAATTCTTTCGTAAAGCCAACCGACTAGCCATCCTCCGATTGGTAAAGAATAGATGAGATTGAGATGGGTTTCGCGAACGCGAGTCACGAATTCGAGTGCCCCAAGGAATAAAGCGGACGCGATGCCGCTCAAAGCGCCGATTAAAACTGAAAGCGGAATCCAGCGGGCGTAGAATATGAGTCGATTCAAGATAGGACCACTTGGTTTGAGTTTGAGTTGATGAGAGTAGCCAGCATAACAGCATAGCGAAAGTTCTCTGCTCTACTCAAGAAATTTCATTGATCACCCTCGCTGGAGAATCGTCATTTTGGAGGCACACAGATTCTCAAGATTCGATCGAGCCGTTGTTCCAATGTGAAGCTATAGAGGTAAATGGCGATGTTTTATGGTGGTTTGTTCACGAAGAAATGCGTTCTTGATCCACATGTGAAAGTCGAGCTAACTGATCACGACTTGATAATTCCTTCAGAACGGAGACCCAAATGTCGCAGCAAACCACCGAAAATAACTCTGACAAATCGTCGAAAAACGCCGCAGCACAACCTTTTTTCACAGACGTGAGCGAACTTCGCAAACGTGCGCGCAGAGAGATCGAAAAAGGCCCCGTTACTCCCAACTACGGTGGCAACGTTGAACAAGCGATTGAACTCTTACAGGCAGTCGTAGCAACCGAACTCGTTTGCACACTTCGCTACCAGATGAACGCAATTGTTGCTTCGGGCCTCTCGAGCGAGAGCGTCAAAGCCGAATTTCAGGAACATGCAGACTGCGAACGCCTGCATATGATGATGGCTGCTGAACGCATCAATCAGTTGGGCGGAACACCTGATTTCAATCCCAAAGGTTTACTTACCCGCTCGGCAACAGAGTGGATTGAGGGAGCAAATTTGGTCGAAATGATTCGCGAAAATCTAGTCGCTGAACGTATCGTGATTGAGCACTACCGCGAAATGATTCGTTACTTCGGTGAGAATGATCCGACAACTCGTATCATGCTCGAAAAAATCTTGGCGGATGAAGAAGATCATGCCGATGATATGCACGATCTTTTGATTGCCCACGAAGGCACGCCGATGCTCAAAAATTAATACAAACTGATTGGAGAAACTGGTTTTGAAATCTATCGCACAAAATTCCGCGCGCAGATTTCGGACGATGAAAACACGGCCAGTGATTGCTTTTGGAATCGCACTTATTTTTGGAAGTATTGTTTTTGCTCAGACGTCCGGTCCAAGCTGTGCATTCTTTCCACAGGATGGTCGAGTGCACTGCGGGTCTGGCTGCTCATTTTTTCAACAAGATGGCCGAGTTCATTGCGCCTCGGCGATTGGCGGAAGTTGTGCATTCTTTCCACAAGATGGAAGAGTGCACTGTGGTTATAGCTGCAGCTTCTTTCCTCAGGACGGGCGAGTTCATTGTGCCAACGAGGGAGAAAGCTCTCTCGTCGGCTCTTCTCTCAATCACCATTAAACTAAAATCTTATGGTCTGAGTTAACTCACACCTATTTTTTTAGCGCGAGCGCTTTTGCCGATGAGGGATGTCATCATCATTGGGTGTCGAAGGGTGTCGAACTTTTCGACATAATTTTCGTCAGTTCATCGTTACGATGTTAAAAGAATGCGCCAGCATCTGTGGCATTCGAGCTTCTAGAATGGATTGCATTGCCATTGCACTGCCATTGCTTTGCTTTGGCATTGAACTGGCATCTCATTACTATGGCATTGATCTGGCATCGACTAGAATGAAAGTTTGCAGCTCTGCCAACTTGGGGAATCTCAAAACTTTCGAGGGGCCAGTTTCGCCCGTCGAAAATTGGAGTGTGAAGCTCATGTCGCGTTTAAAAGCCATTAGCGAAAAAATCGACGCGCTGCTAGTGCACCCGCTAATTAGATGTATGATGCCAACATTAACGTTAATCGTCTTTCTGTTGAGCATATCGACGACTTCCCCGCAGGCACGAGCGGCAAATAATTGCGAAATTATCTTCCATCACTCGAGCGCGGATTCGGTTCCAATCGTCGTTCCTGCAAAGATCAGTGAGCAAGAATTTCGGGAGACCACTGAAGGGCTCCGTAGCACTCTCACCGGAAAGCTTGCCACTGTCTGGCGAAGTGAATGGAAAACCAAACTTCAAGTTCAGAGTTCAAATGCTTATGTCCAAAATCTGATCAAAGCTTTTTTGACCCCCGAAACACAAGCAATCATCTTAAAGAATCTAGATCCGTTAAAAGAAGAATTCGTTCGCTCGATTCATGAACGGATGTATCGCCTTCAACAAGAAGGGCGACTTGATGCGAGTGATGAAATTTTCGTTCGTGATGCACCTGCGCCTCCCGGAGCGATAGATCGCACCTTCACTTATTACACCAAGCCAATTATCAGCAGCAGTAGTGAAGGCAAACATCAGATCCGTGTCCGAACTTACCTTCGTGAGGTGCAGCTGGCTCATATTCCAATTTCGAGTGACATGAGTCGCTTTGTAATTAACGGCTTTGATATGAGTGGTCGCAGTGTAACGATTTCGAGGGCCGGTACTGACTCATTCTCTCACACCCTCGTAACGGGCGATGTTCGAACGACGATGACGATGTCCAGCCATCAGCTCTACGAAAAGTACGGGCCAACCATTTATCTTTTTGCTCCTCATGGGAAGAATTTTAAACTTGAAGTTAAAACCGCACTCACCGATGAGATATCAGGAATAAAATACCCTTTGCTTGGCGGAAAGCACATGGTGCAAAAGCTCGACATGACTCTCTCCTTACCAGAGGTCGTGCAACTCTTTGCTCCCGTCGGCACTGGCATGGAAGGAAAAACAAACGAAGACGCGCGCCGCGAAGTCTCATTGCAACGCTTGCAAAGTCTCTCTGACAATTCTGAAAATCAGCCCCAAGAAGCCAGAGCACGAATTACGGCTGTGCTGAGAGTCTTGGCCGACGGTATCAAAGCGAATCCAGATTTTTTAACGATCGAAGGGGCGACACTTTATCATCGAACCGCGTTCGAGTCGAAAAGTGGATTTCAGTCAACCATTGATCGAGAGCAAGGTGTTTTTGCGCAGCATATGTATGAGGCCAATCAATTGAAAAGCCCTGGCGCCACGATGCTCATGAATTTGCGTTTGCACACCGGTGTTGAGGATGCGCGTCATGTTGAGCTCAAAGTTCCTGTGACCATCGTAGGGCCCATGCTCGGAATAGAATTCAATGGTCTGCCAGCGGCTCTTCCGGCGTCAACGTACGAGCAACAAGTTTTAAACCAGCAAGCGATCGGAGTTTACTACCCGTTCGTTGAGAACGCTGCGCACTCTGGAAAATTCAACTACATGCTCTCGATTCACGCGCTGGACGATCATTGATCTTTAAGGAATCGCAGCTCTGTCCAAAATTCTCTTGAGCTGACATTCCTGGAAAGAGGCAAATTTGTCATTGAACAAGCAGCGGATCAACGGATCATCCATGACGTCTCCGTAGACTAGTTTTCGCTCAATGGATTCCGAGTATTCACGATCATTCACACGAATGTAGAGCGAGTTCAATGCCTCTCCTTCAGTGAGCGCAGCGTGCAATTTAGATATCGGAATCTCGGTCTGCCAATTTACAACGTCGAACATATTTGTTGTCAATTTCATCTGACTGCCACTGAGTTCATACTGATAAACAAACTTGTCGCCTGCTTGATCGTAAACGATGAGATCCCAAAAAATCTTTTGATTGAAGTAGAGGCCATCGGGTTCACCGATTTGGGCATATCGCTCGAAAATGCCTTTTTTAAGATATTTTTCGAGCTCATTGAACTGGTCTAAATTTAGTGACGGGAAACGACGTGAGATTGCCTGAGTCGTAGGTACTGCCCGAGTGGTATCATTTTCGTAATCTAAGTTTTGATCGCCGATGGCCCGTATCCAGCTCAAGTTCTCTGCGAGAGAAAAAGTTTTTTTGCTAAAATACAAGCCGGTGCCGGGATTCATCCGTTGGATCTGCGTTGTTGGTTGCCCACCACACATCACTTTCGCGAGGTAGCCTGACACCAGCTGCTGAAACCGAGCGTACGACACAGCGAAGTAAAAATGATTGTACCAAGACCAATCTTCCATACGAAATTGGCATGAACTTGAAATGAGCAGGCGCGGGTTGAGAGTTGCAATTTGCTCAGCCCACTCAGGAATGGCCCCAACCAGCTGAGAGTCAAAGTTAGGGTTATTCGCCCTCCTCGGACCCAACACATCTGTCTCTCGCATGATCTGAAACGGCCAGAGAATCAAATCCCAAGTTGGTTCACGAGTCAAAAGTTCAAGCGTCTCACTGTCGATCGAAGCATCGACAACATTGAGTAAATTGAGACCATTTACCTGAATTTGAAGCATTGAGTCGACATCGGCCTCTTGGGCTCGACGAGGCGTGACCCGAAAGGCGCCAATATCGATCGCTTGGTCAAGCTGGAAGTTATGCACAAAGTTGAAACCTAGCTTTTTCAGAAGTGTGCTCATCTCAATATGTACGCAAAAGATATATATTGGAGTTTCGCGATTGATCAACGAGAGGCTGTCCAGAGAACAGTGATCGTCATGAAAGTGAGAAATCAAAACCGCAGAAAATTTTTGCCTTTTCAACTGCACCAGATCAAATTCAATGGAGGGGTATGCATGGCAGTTTCGACTGAATGGATTTTCAAATATGGGATCCATAAGGATCGTTGTGCCTTGAAAATTTAATACGTATCCCGCATGCAGGATGCGGTGAATCTGAAGTTCCATTCGTACAAACTCGCACCGCCGTCGCAAGAGTGCAACCCTCCGTTAAACACCTTTTGACAGTCCGGCCTTGCGCTGACGTTCGTCGGCTCTGTTGATATGATTATGTCACGCGCCCAAATTCCGGCCTTTCGAAACATTGCTTTCACCACTTCACGGGCCTCGCGGTTTAGGGCAAATAGGGCACTGCAAATAAACTAAGTTGAGCGCGTGAAAGCTTTTACCTAGACGTTTTTAATTTAAGATTTTCGTTAAAGAAATCTTATACGTAAATTGCACTTCGGGGATACCGATTGGTGGAGTCGCCCTATTGCCAAGCAATGCCTCAATATGCCAAAGTTACGAACAGTCGACTCTCACAAAAGACAGGCAATCCGTCGTGAACGACCCTGGAAAATTGCAAACTAAAACTCACGTGCTTTTGATTGGCCTCGCAAGAGCGAGCTATCTCGAGTTTGCGAAGGATCTAAAAGTTCTCGCATGCAATATGGTTGAAACATTTAATTTAGAAGAGGCGGCGAAATTATTGAGTCGAAATCAGTTCATCGCAATCTTGGTGGACATTCGGTACCTTGAGGATGGTTTGAACCTGCCACCGTCTTTTCTCGATTCGCAGCTTCTTCGAACAACCCCACTGATTTTTTTCGGGGCTCCTACCTCTTGTGTTGAATTGATTGAGAAGGCTTATGCTTCTGGTGCGGTCGATGTGCTCATGTTGCCTCATTCAACATTTATTCTGCAGACAAAAGTTCGTTTTGCTCTAACGCAGTTTCAGTATCGTCAAGCCGATTCGATTCAGATCGTGAATGAACGCACGAATGCGGAGACCGAAAAAAGCCAACTGCTTGAAAATTCACTCGATGCCGTGGTCGGTGTGGCTCCTGATCAGACGATTGTTTACTGGAATCGCCATGCCGAAATTATATTTGGTTGGAGCAAGTACGAGGCCGTCGGCCAATCGATGGTCGAATTGATCATTCCAGAGAGGTATCGCGAGGCTCACAATAAACGTATGACTCGATTCCTGGATGCCGGCGAACCGACAGTTCTAAACAAGCGAATTGAGATGCCCGCGCTTCGCAAAACAAGGGGCGAATTCATCGTCGAGCTCACTGTCACATATACGAAAACAGTTGAGGGCTCACACCGCTTTTACTCGTTCATTCGTGACATCTCCGATAAGGTGATCATGCGCAAAACGAGCGCAGATTTAAAAGCTGCAATTCTCGAAGCTGAACTCGCACGAGACGAGGCACAACGCGCCAACCAATTGAAGTCTGATTTTTTAGCAAATATGTCGCATGAAATTCGCACTCCCCTAGGAGCCATGTTGGGCTTCGCCGATCTCTTGCGCGACCAAGGTCTGACGCACGAGGAGCAAATCAACTACATTGATGTCTTGTCCCGTAATGGTGAGAGTCTCTCGGTTATCATAAATGATATTTTAGATCTTTCAAAAGTCGAGGCGGGACATTTGTCTCTCGAATTTACAGATGCCTATCCGGAGCAAATTGTTCGAGATGTCACTTCGCTTCTTCAAGTTAAAGCTAAACAAAAACACCTGAGTCTCGAGTGCACCTCCGATTTTGAAAAATGTCCTATTTCTTTAGTTTCTGACCCGACGCGGGTTCGCCAAGTTTTATTGAATCTAGTTGGCAATGCGATCAAGTTTACAGGCTTTGGCTCGGTTCGAATTCACGCGAGCGGTGAGCTCGATTCGAATGGTTGTCAAAGCGTCTCGTTTGATATCACTGACTCCGGAATAGGTATTGCTCCTGATCAAGCCAAAAAGATTTTCGAAATGTTCGTTCAAGCGGATGGCTCAATGACTAGGCGTTACGGTGGAACCGGCCTCGGACTTGCGCTCTCAAGAAAACTTGCCCGCGGATTGGGTGGCGACGTCAGAATTCTCCAAACGGTCGAGGGAAAGGGCACGACTTTTCGCGCTACTTTCAGAGATATGCCCGAAAATCGAAATGTCGAAATCGAACCGACTCGCCTCAATCGTCTAGTTCAATCGCGGCGAAGCGCTCAAGGATCACTTCAAGGAATTCGCGTGCTCGTTGTCGACGATGCTCCAGACAATCAACAGCTGATCCGTCGTTATCTCACCAAGCAAGGGGCGATCGTCGAATGTGCCGAAAATGGATTGATTGGTTATCGGGCGGCGGTGAATGGCGAATTCGACGTGGTATTGATGGATATTCAGATGCCGGTGATGGATGGCTTCACGGCTACGCAGTCGCTTCGTAAAAGTGGATATCGCAAGCCTATCATTGCACTGACTGCCCACGCAATGACCGAAGTTCGCAGGAAAGCTTTATTTGTAGGTTACTCAGATCATTTGCCAAAACCGATCAATCCCCGTGAACTGATTGATTCAATTTTGCAGCACACTCGGACTGCCCACTAATTTGAGATCATTCGAACGTGCGACTCAACGAAGCGACAATTGCTCGATCCGCATAAGCGCCACCCGTCAGGTACTTACGGTCCGTCCCCGTCCAATCCAACTCGGTGCCCCAGCCGTCGACCGTGTGATTGATTCCAGCTTTAAAATCAGAGTAGCTTGTAAAGCCCACTTTTTCTTGATCACTGAAGTGCGAACGCCCCACTGCTAAAATGACCGTGTCTTTAGGCTGAAGTGGAACGCTTGCGGTCAGTCGAAAGTAAGTCGAAGTGGAGTCGACACCAAAATATTTTGGCATGAACGCAAAATCAAATTTCAGAATCTTCCAACCTACAAAAACGCTATATTCGAGCGAGTCGGTTGCGGCGAGACCGACGTAGTTTGAGGAGAGAATCATCGCGCCAACCTTCAAAGTTTCAAAGTCTCGATTCCAGTCCAGATAAGCATCGGCCTCGCTTTGCCCTGGCAATGAGGAGTCCGTTCCTAAATTAATGTTCGAGGCAAAAAATCCAAGACCAAAACCGGAGTTGTGTGTAAAATCCAGCGATCCTTGTGCGGTGGGGCGGCCAAAGGTTTGCGAAAGTCCGCGGTAAATATAATCAGAGGCAAGCACCACTGTTGCCGATGACGCTAAAAATCCGCGCTCCGATTTAGAAGTAGGTGGCACTTCCGCAGAATCTTCGGTCAAGGCCGGCGAAACGGTGGACTCATTTGTAGCCCACGCGCGCATCGCGAAGAGAGACGAAAGCAGAACTAAAATTCCTGCAAAGAATAAGTGGGGCAATGCCCGGGTCCCAGTCTCAGCCTCGGCTTCATTTGCAGTCTCAGTGGTATTTTTTTTAAATTCGATAATTTGGCTGCTTAGCATGTCGAGCCATATGGCATTTCCTACCCGCGTTGTCTACGGCTTGCGTTGTAATTCTCAGCTTCCCTTGAGAAGATGCAAAGATGACAACTATCTTTATCGACGGCGATGCTTGCCCTGTGAAAAACGAAGTCTTTCGAGTGGCGGAGCGCTACAAAATGACCGTGAAAATCGTGGCCAACCAGTTCTTAAATATTCCGCAACAGCCGCTGTTCCTCATGATCGTGGTGCCAGGCGCTTTTGATGCGGCAGATGACTGGATTGTTGAGCACGCCAAACAAAACGATATTGTGGTCACTGCTGATATTCTCTTAGCCGATCGTTGCGTGAAAAATTTGGCGCGTGTTTTAGGGCCCAAAGGCGAAGAGTTTACTGAAGACAATGTTGGATCAGCCGTCGCAAACCGCGAGTTGATGCAAAATTTGCGTCATATGGGTGACATGCGTGGAGGTCCAAAACCCATGGATGCCAAAGACCGCTCCCGATTTCTTGGAAAACTCGATCAGATCATCCAATCCATTCTGCGAGCGAAGTGATTTGTTGCAAAGAAAACACCTCATTCCCGATGACAAATCTACCAACCGGACCGTAAATCAGAGATGTTGAAGTGAGCGGAGCTTTTAATTCGTTTCTGCTAATCCAATGATCGGGTCCGCGTTGGGCCAGTTCAAATTGAGGAAATTTCATGTCGACAAAATCAAGTCAAACTAGCGGCCCCAAACAAATTTTCAGCGGAAAAATGATGGTAATGGCTGTGATCATGCTCGTAGTCTTTGGAACGATCATTATGACCTATCCCCGGATTTTCAGCCCATCTAACATCGGCTCATCAACCGCACCTGTGCCTCCTGCTGCAACAGGTTCGCACTGAATTTTAGATCATAGCGACCTTAATCTCCAAAAATAGATTGGCACTGCATCGTCGAAGTCGTGAAACGAATCCGAAGGCTTTGTAGAGCAGTGGAATCTTCTCGCAGATTTTTTCCTTCGGAATGGCTCGAAGGAATATAAATGCTTTGAAGTGCGCCATGGTGGCTAGATTGCTGCGCTTCAAAAAGTGCCTTTCGCGCGGCTTCTCTGATGACTTTTGGAACTGAATTGCCCCAGTTTGCTTGGTATTCTATACCGGAGTTTTTCAAAATTTCTGCAATTTCAAATTCAATAAATGGAACACCTTGATCAAATTTGTACCAGATGGCGTCTGCCGAACCCTTGATCTTTGCACCGACCTTCAGTCCTAGAAGTGACGCGAGATAACGATTTGGATTATCAGTCACATCCCGAGACTGAGGAAGATCTCTTGCGAGTCGCTCCGGCGTTGCCTTAAGCAGCGAGAGTTTTTGCGCGGCCATCGTCTTCCAAAATTCGAGCGGAGTAAAATTCGAATAATCTTTTACGACGACTGCGGAGATCGAACTAGCACCGAGCCACAGGGAAAGGTAATACTCATGATGACCATCGATGATAACCGGACCGTCAGGGCCCATCACCAATTGTATTGGGTCGTCAATCGGTGTTGGGCTTTTCCCGTTGTCATAAGGCAGCAGCCAGCGTCGCTGAGTGCTCGACCATTCAATCTCTTTATTTTCAAATTTCTTCCTGAGTTTAGCGAGCACGTTGTCGACTGAAATTTCGTCCTGGCCGCGAATCAAATTTTTCAAACAAAAAAAGTGGGTTCTCCGACGGTGAATCGAGGGAGCGACTCAGGTGGAAGCTTTTCTAAATTTTGCACCGCCTGAGTTATAAGATTCCTATGGATTCGATTGATGCGCGCCGCTTTGCCCAAAAGGGGGTTGTGACGGTTCTGACTGGAGAGAATCGATTGTTCCGAGCTTGCGGAGCTCGCACTCGATGCAATCTCCGCATGGGCGCAAAAAGGCGTGAGCACCGTCAATACGATTGACAGCCAAGTGGGATAAAAACGGTTTATAGTCTTCAATTGAACTCCTACATGAAATACGAGCAAAAATGAGGCTCAGCTTCATGCGACGGCAGAACGGCCCAGCATTTGGGCCCAGCATTAGGGTAAGTCACTCTCACGGATTCTTTTCGAATCCTTCGGCGTTTAAAATGGGAAAGTGAAGAAATTAAGAGGTTCCTTTCCCGACTCTATGCTCAACTACGGACCGTCAATCCTGTTGGCTTCACATCGCCAAAGAAAGATTTCATTTGATAAATTTAAAGAACTTCCGACTTTTCAGTTTTGCACTTCTGATTTGTTTCTGTGCTCTCGGTGGTTTTTCTAACCAAGCGAATGCCTCCGAAACTCCGTCGCACGCGATGGATGCGAGTGCATCGGTAAGCGGGAAATCCTATCCCCTCGGCGGGATGGTGACGGGTTACCTGGGGTATGGACAAAAGATCTGGAGTACCGAAACAGATTCGACAAACTCCAATGAGTCGCCTTCTGCTTCGCCTGACTGGCACTTCGGCTATGTTCGGCCTAACGTTGAGCTTCAGACAACTGCTGTCACGAATCGAATCACGGGTGCCCTTGATTTTTATCCGGTTTCAATTTTGGGTCTAACCGCGGGCGGTGGTGCCGATTTTAGGAATTACGATCATTTTAGCGGAATAGACTGTGTTCGCTTTGCTTGCAGTGACGCCATCACATTTCAGTTCGCACAGGCGAAATTAATTGGTGGCATCGATCGACTTTCGTTCATCGCGACCGCGCGATATGACTTTTATTACGCACAAGATTCGAGTCGCCCCTTTTACGATTACATGTCTTATTTAACTGGATTTGCCGGTCATGATGATTTGCGAGGACTCACCCTGATTTCACTATTTAAAATGAATGAGGCGCTCTCAGTTGGCGGACTCGGAATCTTTCAACAGATGGTTCTCAATCACTGCAACAGTGGCGAAATTTTCGCGATTGCGAATGTGAATCGCGGACTGTGGCAACTCTCCGCCGGCATCGGAGCCTTTCATTCCGACCATCAGCCTGTAAAACCATCGGTGTTATTTTTGCTAACTTACACTGCGGATAAAAGTATCGGCTTGATTCCCTAATCGAGCCGATACTTTGGCTTAACAATTAAAACGACCAGCCAATGTCGTATTCCGCAACGGCAGAATTATAAGTACTTCCGTCATAATTCTCACGGGTGCCGTCAGAATAAGTAATTGTATATGGTTTAGGCTTTACAAGCGAGAAGCCCCCGCCAAGGCGCATATTAAAGCTGCGCCAGTACCAGTGATAACCACCCCGGACCCCAATCGAATTAGTAATGCTCCGTGCGCGCGCCGTTCCGCCAGTGGAATCCCCCTGATTAAACGCAAAATTCTTGTACTCATAAATCGGGCTTATGTACCAGCTTCGGGTGAAAGCTTCGCCAGAGAAGTAATAGTCGCCACGAAGCTTCAGACCGAAGACGTCATCACCGTGACGGCTTTTGAACAGGAGCTCTGGGCCGATCGTCCAAGCAGAATCGCCGAGCTTGAATTCGGCACCGACTTGAAGCGCGCTCGCGAGAAGTTCGAGCGGCGAAAACTGCAAGTTTACGTGGTCGTCACTCTCGGCACGGCTTGTATACGGAGTTAAAATTACGAACGACAATACGAGGAGAGGTACAAATAACAACATAAGAAAAGGCTTAAAAAACGACGCGGCAAACGTTGGGCGGTCCATGACATTTTCGACTACTGAAAGCATATATTTTCCTTGGAGAAAGCGAAATTCTACCGAAGATTAGAAATGGCTGCGTTCGGCTGGTCAAGTCTCCACGAGGCTTGTGTAGACTATGTCTAAAGTGAGCCGCTTCAAGTCTACATGTCGTCGACTCGAAAATTGATTCTCAAACGAATCTGACTTGTAAAACCGATGACCGCGGGAAGGCAGGCGAGCCGCTCGATAAAATGGCATTGTGGAGTCAACCCGCTTCCTACTTCAGCACTTTCGCGTAGTATCCCATGTCGTGATAGTGACCGCGGTGCAAGATCGAGGACTTTAAGCAGCCTTCGTACACCATTCCTAATTTCTTCATCACGCGACTACTTTGCGTGTTCTCTACCTTGCAACGGGCCTGCAATCGCTTCACTTTATACTCACTAAAACAATGTTCCATCAACACCGCTGAGGCCTCTACGACGATGCCCTTGCCCCAATGCTCCTCACTAATTGCGTAAGCAAGCTCCATTGCGTTCGCCTGTTTTGAAGTCCAAAAACAACCGACCGTGCCGACAATTTTTCCAGGATTTGATTTAAGCTCAATTCCATACGGCTCGAGAAGACCTTGTTCATATTTTGGCAGAACATATTCGCGAATATACTCAAGGCTCGCATCAATGGATGTATGGGGCTCCCAAAGTGTGTACTTTGAAACATTAGGATTTTTTGCATATTCATAAATATCGGCAGCATCACTCTCATCGAGAGGGCGCAAGAGAAGGCGTGATGTTTCAAGTACTGGCGGCCGCCAGCTGGAAATTTTGGCCTCATGCTTCTGCTGCATCATCCCTAGGCTCGGAATTTCAGCGGATCCGAAGGCATTCTTTTGACCATCACGCCCTGTGGTTGATTTCGAACCAGACCCATTTTTCTCTTTTGCGTTCACCGAATCGACAACGTGTCCGCTGCTGCGAAGAAGCGCGATCGCTTCTGCAAATTTATCGTCGTGGATCAGGATGTAATCGGTATCAAAGGTTGAGATCGCGAACACACTGATATTTGCCTGAGCCAATGGATATAAAAGCTGCGATAAAATTCCCGTCAAAGCAAAATCGAGCGGCCCTTCAACCTTCAATATACGTCGTTTGTCTTCAAATCTGACTCCCGCTCGAAAGTTCAGTGGCACGACTGCCTCTTCGCAGACGATCGTAAGTTCCTCGCAGGTACGGGTCACAGATAAGAATTCAGAATCTACGTTCGCCCAAACGGGCACTTGGGCAGAGCGTTCGAGCCTCAAAATCGCATAGTTTTTTTCAAGAGTAATCAATTTCATTTTAGAGCTTTCTTTCAAGCAAAACGGCTCAATCAGTTTGAAGCAGCTTCTAACTCGTCGTGCTCGCCATTAAAAAGTGGAGTATGAAGAGTCAAGCCGTCAAGCTTGCACTGTTAGTAAACCAACCGCATCGCGCTTTTCATTTCATCCATTTTAAGTGTGGCGGCTTCTCGTGCTTCATGCGTTCCATCTCTCAGAATTTTTTTCACGAAACTAAGATCGGTACTGTACTGCTTGCGACGCTCACGCATCGGCGCAATCAGATGGTCAAGAATTTCAATAAGACGTTTTTTTAATATTCCGTCACCTAATCCCCCGCGTATATAATGAGACTTGAGCTCGTCCAGTTCGTGCTGATTTGAATCGAAATAACTCAAAAACATAAATACAACGTGGCCTTCGATTGAACCCGGATCTTCGATCCTTACATGCTTTGGATCCGTGAACATGGCATTCACTTTTTTAAGAATTTCGTCGGCCGAGTCTCCAAGAAAAATTGCATTGCCGAGCGACTTGCTCATTTTGTTTTTGCCATCGACCCCTGGAAGTCGCCCGATCTTTCCGACGATGGGCTTCACATCTTTGAAACATTCAACCTGATAGATCGAATTAAATCTTCTCGCTATTTCATTTGTTTGTTCGATCATTGGGTTCTGATCCTCGCCGATCGGAACCGCATCCGTATTGAACGCCAAGATGTCTGCAGCTTGGCTCACCGGGTAACAGAAGAAGCCTAAGGGCAATGATTCACCAAACCCCTTTTGTTGTATCTCTGTTTTGATCGTTGGATTCCTTTGAACCCGCGCAACCGTGACCAAATTCATAAAATAAGACGTCATCTCGGGAAGCTCGGGAATCTGCGATTGTATAAAAATTGAATTGAGCTGTGGATCCAAACCGGCGGCCAAATAATCCAGCGCCACTTCCATCACGTTGTCGCGAACAAAACTCGGTCGTTCGAAATTATCTGTCATGGCCTGAGCGTCTGCAATGATCAAAAATTGCTTATATGAACTCTGGAGTTCGACGCGGCTTTTGAGCGAGCCTACATAATGACCGATATGGAGAGGTCCCGTCGGTCGATCACCCGTTAGAATAATTGGCTTCATTTCAGATTCTCTTCCGTCGCGCTTGGCTCACGACTTTGCGTGCATGGTTTTAACGGATTTTCCAAGCTGATTGGCAATGAACCCTGGAGCCACTCGACTCATGATTTTCAACATGTTGCTGACCCCTGGCCGAATCTCATTTGATTTTTTGTCCATTCCTTGAATGGCATGTCGCGCGAGAACTTTGACGTCCAGTCCCTTGATTCCCCCTAGATCTGCCTCTGTGAAATCGCCGCGGAAAAGCGGTGTTTCTGTCCCCGGCGGCGCGAGCTCGATGATGTTTACATTTGTATTTCTCAACTGGATTCTAAGCGATTGCGTAAATGAGTGCATCGCGGCCTTTGTCGCCGAATAAACAGGCGAGATCGCAAGTGGCACAAATGCGAGCCCTGATGAAACATTCATGATTGTGGCAGACTTCTGAGTTTTCAAATGCGGCAAAAACTGTGTGACCATTCGAATTGGGCCCATTAAGTTTGTTTCGATCTCTTTTGTCAGCTCATTCAAATCTTGATCCGCTATTTGCAAATCAATCTTTCGCATGAT
This sequence comes from Bdellovibrionales bacterium, assembly GCA_043758635.1. GTDB lineage: Bacteria > Bdellovibrionota > Bdellovibrionia > Bdellovibrionales > JAMPXM01 > JAYVND01. The sequence goes on along the minus strand of JAYVND010000025.1, from coordinate 615 downwards.
TCCCGCGTTATTGATCAATACATTCAACTGGGGAAACTCCTGCGTCACCTTTCTGAAAAGCGCGGTGATCGCGGCTGAATCACTCACGTCGCTCTGAATGGTGTGAACTTGTGGAAGTCGTTGTTTTGTCGCCTGGAGCTTTGCTGGTTCACGCCCAGTCACAATAACTGTATTTCCCAGCTGAATAAGCTGATCGGCAAGCTCAAGTCCGATGCCCGAAGTTCCGCCTGTGATCAAAATCGTGCTGCTCGTCATGCTCATCGCATACTCCTTAAATTTTAAAGTCTTCGATAATTATGATTAAATAAATTAAGTAAATAAGGAAGGTCTGATTTGAGGCTTTCGGTCTCTCCCTCAGGTTATACTTTCACTCAGCTGAAATTCAGTTGCGAATCCTGCGATGAACGGCCTTAGCGCGCGCAATCAACGGGTGTAACTCAATGGCACATAATCGAAACCTTTTTTGTCGGCTCGCAAATGCCCAAGCCCAGGGAATGGCAAATGAGCCGCACCAATTATGTAGGGGCTGTTCGCTAATTTGGTAGAGAAAATCCAAAGTTTTTGGGCTGCGGTTCTAGATTTATTGTGGATAAGTTTCAGTTTTCCACATTCCGG
>JAYVND010000024.1:0-2440 GCA_043758635.1 Bdellovibrionales bacterium | reverse complement strand
ACTTCGACAACAAATTTTCGCATGCGCTCGGGCAAACACTCGCGACCTACATCATTCGCAAAACTGGAAATAAAAATCCAATCTTAAGCGTGGGCTATGATGCACGCCTCTCGAGCCCCTCCCTCGCCAAAGCAATGTGCGACGGAATGCTCTCAACTGGTGCACAAGTGATCACGCTTGGGCTCGTGACCACTCCGCTTTCTTACTTTTCGATGTTCACGATTCCGAATATTGAGGGTGGCATCATGATCACGGGAAGTCATAATCCGCCTGAGTACAATGGCTTCAAAGTTTCGGTTGGCAAGACCACAATTTACGGCGACGAAATTCAAGAGCTTCGGAAACTCATGCAGTCTGGCGACTTCGCAGAAGGCAGCGGCCAGCTTTCGCACAAAGACATTTTCGACGAGTACGTCGAACGCTACAAGAAAGAATTCTCGGGTCTTGAGAATACGAAGGTGGTTTTGGATTGCGGAAATGGTGCTGCTGGTTGCATCGCTCGCCGGCTCTACGAGGGTATTGGCTTGAAACCGATCATCCTTTTCGAAGAGCCCGACGGACGGTTCCCAAATCACCATCCAGATCCAACCGTGGAAAAAAATCTTGATGCGCTGAAGGCAAAAGTCAAAGAGAGCGGTGCCGCGCTTGGCATCGGATTTGACGGCGATGCCGACCGCGTTGGCATGGTTGATCACAACGGCCGCTTCATTCCGGGTGACGAGATGATGGTTCTAATTAGTCGCGCCGTCCTTGCAAAGAACAAGGGTGCGAAAATCATTGGTGACGTAAAGTGTTCCGATTTGATGTACGACGACATCAAAAAGCACGGCGGGGTGCCAATCATGTGGAAGACGGGTCACAGTTTAGTAAAAACAAAAATCAAAGAAGAGAAGGCACCGTTTGGTGGTGAACTGTCGGGCCACATCTTCTTTGCTGATCGAAACTACGGTTTTGATGACGCTCTCTATGCGGGGCTTCGCCTTGTAGAAATCATCGCACAGAGTGGAAAGACAATTGATCAATTGCTCGAAGGACTTCCGCACGCGTACAACACTCCCGAGCTTCGCATTGACACGACTGAAGATAAAAAACGCGCGATCGTAGAAAAGCTTCAGGCTATATATAGCAAAGATACTGCTCAATATAAGGTCAACCAAATTGACGGCGTACGGATTAGTTATAAAGATGGTTGGGCTTTGGCTCGCGCTTCTAATACGCAGCCTGTTTTAGTTTTGCGATTTGAGTCGCATACGGCTGAAGGACTTAAACGAATTCAGAATGAGATCGAAAGCATCGTCAATCCGCTGCTTTAAGAAGAGAGATTTATGGCGACCGAAGAATTCGACGGAATTAAAGTCAAAGGTGCGCGCGAGCACAACCTGAAAAACGTCACGGTCGGCATCCCGCGAAACAAAATCACTGTTATCACTGGATTGAGTGGATCAGGAAAGTCCTCGCTTGCGTTTGACACGATTTACGCCGAAGGGCAGCGTCGTTATGTTGATTCTCTGTCGACCTATGCTCGAAATTTTCTAGATAAATTGAAAAAGCCGGCGGTCGACTCAATCGTGGGTCTATCTCCAGCGATCGCTATCGATCAGAAGTCTGTGGGACTCAATCCCCGTTCAACTGTGGGAACCGTTACTGAAGTTTACGATTACCTTCGACTGCTTTATTCAAAAGTCGGCACGGCTCATTGTCCGATTCATCACGTGCCGGTTGCCGGTCAAAAACCGGATCAGATTATTTCCGAAATCCTGAAGATGCCGGTCGGCACGCGAATTTTTATTCTCGCGCCATTCGCGCAAGGTAAGAAGGGCGAATTTCTCAACGACTTTCAGAAATTTCTAAAAAAGGGATTTGTTTCTGCAAAAGTCGATGGTCAATTTGTTGAGCTAGAAAATCAGCGCAAGCTCACTAAAACAAAAGCTCATGATATTGACATCGTGATCGACAAGCTTGTGATCAAAGCTGACATCCGCACGCGATTGGCAGAGAGCGTGCACACTGCGCTTCAACACGGAGCCGGCAATATCACAGTCGAAAAAGGCAATGGCGAGCGTAAAACTTTTTCGATGCATTCGGCCTGCCCGATTTGCGGTTATAGTTTCCCCGAAATTGAGCCGCGCTTTTTTAGTTTCAATAACCCTCGTGGCGCGTGCAAAACATGCAACGGACTGGGCACAGTCGACATAGTCGAAGAAGAGACAAAAAAATACGAGTCCGGCGATAACGCTCGCACCGTCACTTCAATGCGCTATCGACTTTCGGATAAAATCGCCCATAAAACTGAAGAAGATGAGGATGGCGAAATCGATAACCTCGCCATTCGAGTTTGTACCGATTGCAAGGGCACTCGTCTAAGCGAAGGCCCTCGCAATGTTTTGATCGCCAAGAAGAGCATCACTGAACTTGCGGCGCTTTCAGCCACTGACTTACT
>JAYVND010000023.1:0-2447 GCA_043758635.1 Bdellovibrionales bacterium | reverse complement strand
TTCGCTCGCAAGCCGGTTGACTGCTGCATTCGGCCAAGCACACGACCTTACTTTACAAAGTAAGACGCCTGGATGTCTTTTAAAGATTCGAATGATCGAAACGAGGATGATGGGGATTGTTGATTTGAGCCTAGTCACAGAAACTAGAACCGTGAATTTTCGATCAATGGACAAGCCATCTGATCAGGTCTCTTTTCACGAAGTCGCAGCAACCTCCGAGTTCGACGATGCCGCAACTGGCGCGCCGAGAAAACAAACAATGATCATTCGAAATATGCCGATGTCAGGAATTTCTGGGTCTACCATCACAATCATTGATGATGGTGCGTCTGTGATTTGCCACTTCTAATCGTCATACGTCTGCACGGACAGGAAATATTCCCGAAGTTCAATTTTGCCATAATGCATTCGACTCCTGCTCGGGTAAGTAAAGGTTCGCCTAAAATTCGCGATCCCGAGTTAACGGCTCAATGAGAATTATTTCTTGATCCAACTCGCACCTTGCGTTTCATTGAGTACAATTTCTTTCTCTACCCAGTAATTTCCAGTTGCTGTAGAGCATTCTACTCTTTTATCTAGGTCTTTCGGACAATCTTGTCCCCAGGAATTTCGTAGAATGAAACCACATTGGCCATGGCGAAGCTCGCGGCCAACTATGAGGTAGGCGTGCGCAATTTTGTCCTGAAGCTGAAGTGGCGTCTGTTTTTGTAACAAAAAATTGATCGTGCCATTCAGGATGACAGGAGTTTTGCTCGTCACTTGGTCGTCGATTGATGCGTAACAAGCCGACTTTTGCCTCGATGTCTCCCCCGAAACACAGTTTTCATTGAAGAAGTCCAATTCCTCTATCGCAAGATTTGGAATTGAATGTCTGCGTCCCTTGCATGCAAGGTCAGTCAGATCAGACATTGTGTGTTCTTGCGAAATAATCTGGAGCACATCGGACAAGTTCTTCTGCGCCAACATCGGGAAGATTTTTTGAAGTGCCACCACCCCTGGTTTACCTTCACAAATAGCCAGATCGCCCATCCCATCGTATCGTAGCTTTAATAAGCGAATTTGGTTTACCATACAATCCAGATCCCTTGGACCTCCGCAATATGGTCCGTGAAGTTGAATATCCCAAGCAGACAGCGGAATTTTGGCGGCCGGGTTGTCCTCGACTAAATCCGCAGGACAGAAGCCTTTCTCATTGGCCGCCAATAAGGCGAGACGTTCACTTCCCCCACGTTCCTCAAACGGAATCTGGGGCCGTTGTGGCGGATGCATCTCACGCAAAAGCATGCGAAGTTTTTCATCATAGGTTACAGCAATATCAGACGACGAGACCCTGAATCCTAGAGCGACGCTTGCAACGTCTGCTGCAACGCTTGCGTAGCACCAAGGCGTGTTCATTTGGTCACGGGTATAGCCAAATTTATCAGAAAAATCAATTTTTGCGCAGCTGTCCTGTATTGACGCGAAGGCCGCAAGATTAACGATGAAGGTCCCTAATAAAACTGTGACGGTATTAGAAATTAGCACTCGGGTTCGTACCATCACCAGATCCTAGCGATTTAAAGTTTAATGCGAAGCAATTCAGATCATTTTTGCTGGAACGAATTTGTTGTTATTAACTGAACTTTTGCGAACTTTTGCGAACTTTTGCAAGAGACTGTCGTTTATGGGAAAGCCACTCAACTGATCGAGATTAGAGGAGCGTTGAGGCCGACCGCATTTCACTTCATCAGTTGACCGGTCGAACCGACCGATATCTTTTTGTGCCAAAGAATTGATCCAAGCGCGAAGTGCGGCACGACGTTGTGAGACTGTTCATCAGTATTCCCGGCTTTGAATTTCCTTGCGAAAAACGCGGGTCTTGAAATCCGCCGAAATATTCAGCTTTGAGGCAAGTCGCTAATGCTCTGCGCTCGGCTGGCTCTAGAAAGCCATGTTTGTTCGTTGGGTCGCTGGAATGAGGTGGCATCTCGCCGGAAGTTAATTCCCCATCGAAAATAATAAAGCCGTAGGGCCTCGTGTGGGTTGGGTATTGCAACGACGGCATAACATCGCGTTGGGCATGGCAACCGGTACAATCCATGCTGCTTTTAATTCTGCGAATTTGCTCGACTGTCGGACTCGCGATTTCTTTATTTCGAGAGATGCAATCTTTCATAAAGGCATCTGTGCGCGTATTGCATTTCTGCGGGCCAATTTCAGGTCCCAAGTGCGCAAAATTTGAGTTCTTGGCTTCGCCTTCTTTTCCCCGGTGATCCTGAAACCACGCCGCGACCTGAGGGCCTGACATTCCCGGCGTGTGCGAAAGAACTTCGCCTGAAAAAGGGATTGCGGGAAGGGTTGCCGGGCGGTGGCACGAAGCGCAGTTTTCGTGCGTAGCCGATGCAGTTTTATTTAAGTTGTCTGCGATAAAATAATCATAAGTGGGCGGGTCAAGTTTTACTGTCCGT
>JAYVND010000022.1:0-7723 GCA_043758635.1 Bdellovibrionales bacterium | reverse complement strand
AAGAGTTCTGCCTCGCTGTCCACGTGGTTACGCTCACGAAGCAAGTCCGCATCGGTCACGCCGCGCTCCAGGGCGAATAGTGCTTCGACTGCAAGTTTGTTTCTTCGCCGCTCTTTCGCGATGGCGGCGTCAGCATTGGCTCGCTCGTGCATTTGCGCTAAATCGCTGTCGCGTCGTTCCTGCTTGAGATTTATATCATCGAGCGCCCGCTCGCTCTCAAGATCGTGGTCGTCGGCAGAAGATCTTGCTTCTTCTTTTTTTGCATCTCGCAGATTGCGTTCAACAGACTGCTCAGAATCTGTCTGCGAACGATTTTTTGCAACCAAGAAATCCGCTTGCACTTCAGATGCTTTTTGCTCTAGAGCGATCGAATCGTCTGTCTTGCTCCGTTCGTTCGCTAAGCTAAGATCCATCTGTCTCCGAGCCGTCCCTAGCAATCCACTGATTCCGCTTTCAAGGCCGTCCACAAACATCTCCTTCGCTAATGATTCGCTCGAAAAAAAGCTGCGACGCAGGTTCGAGACAAGTCAGGCTATTAGTGAAACAATTTAGCCAGACATAGTCCATGCAAATTTGCTGACTTAGCAAGCGATTCATTTGGAGGCTTTGAATTTGTATTCTGCCTACACTTCCCAGAGATTTTAGAGAGGCTGCCGGAAAAAATGAACGGTTTCTGAAGTCGAATGGGGTTCCAAACTCAATGAAATCCGCTCCAACGCCGACTTAAAGCCTATTTGCTGCATGAATGAGCAAACAGAAGTCTACGGACGAGTCCCGGCCCTTTGCCTTTGAGTCAGGGCCCTGGCATGGCCGATCGCTTTGAAAGCTACGAAAATGACGTCAAAGAAAAATGTCGAAAAGTTGGATGCAAAAGTCACCTGCCAAAGCAGATCAATTGAAAAGAGCTTATCGGGTCCATTTTACAGAGCGTGATGCATGCGTAGAAATTCCGATGACACCAGATGAGTCGGTGAGCCGACTGGCAAAGCCAATGCGGGGTAGCCAAAGCAAGTAAACGCGTTTGATTGGCTTCTTGCGTGCATCTTAGGTTGTTCCTAGGTTGTTCCGAAAATTTGTGGCTTACAAATTTAGTGAGCCTGCAGAAAAACAAAAAAGGGAAATTTCGTTCTTGGAGATTTTAGCGCCCGCCTGTCTCACTGGCTTAAAAAAAGTTTAATTCCACCAATAAAATCGTCGGAGGCAAGTTTTGAATTGGGTGGCAGCTGAGATAAGTATGCCTTTACGTCGAAGGTTTCCGAGCCTTTTCTTCCTTCAAAAATCCCGTAGGTTAAGAAATGGCCGAGAAGGTTGCGCTTATCTGAACCAAGCAGCGCAACGACGTCGGGATTTCGGACCGCATAGTAAAGCGGATCGAAAACTTGAATACCCTTTGGATTATTTAGTAGATTTATGAGCTCTCCAGGATGTTTTTGGTAGAAGCTCTGAATTCTGGATTCAATCTCTTCCAGCTCACCGAATATAAGCAGTAATCGTGCGGTGTAATCTCCTTGCTTCACTTTAGTGTAATTCACATTGGCGGCCCATTTCGTCGTGCGTGCTGATTCATCAAGTGAGTCGGTATATGTCGACCCCTGGTAGAAACCGACATGATTCCGGCCATCTGCTGATTCAGAGGGGATCTGATCAATAAGGATCACACCAACGCCAATTTTGAGATCTGTCGATGCTAAAACAATCGGGTACGGGGAATTCAGATTTTTGGAGTCGGGGTTTTCGATGCTTGTTGCTGAGAACTTTACTAGCTTTCCTAATGATGGATTAAAAACGAAATAATTTTTGAAATCCTCGTTCTCATAACCAGTCAAGATTTCGCTCAACATGGATGAGTGCTGAGTCGCAATTGTGGATTTGACGGTCCAAGCGATCGTTTGTGAGTCGCCTTCACCGTCGACACTCACAGTTTTAGTTAAACGATCGTCAGTGAGCAGCGTAGTTCCGGAAGCTTTACCGCAGTAAATTTTGATCCCGGGTATATTCCAAAGAGCTGGCTGAGTCGTACCTCGATATATTCCTGGTGCCGCAAAGCTTTCCAAGTTACGGCTCGTCGATGGGCCTGCGCCGTCGACTGCGCTGCCGCCCTCAGTTGGATTATAACATTCTCCTTGGTCGTCATAACTCCAGGCAGTTTGAAAAAGTCTGCCAGAGTCATGATTATTTACGATCTGTCGCCCACGGAACCAGACTTGCTCGACTGCACCTGCATAACGACTCGCAGTTCGAATCGTTAACTTTTCATTTCCAAAAGTTGTCTGCCCACTTCCGAAATTCCATCCATACAAATAATGCTGCGATATCGCCCGACCTTCGAGCCGTCCATGCTGAAGATAATTGTCGATCCCGGCCTCGCAATTTCCAGCAACACTCTTTGCAATATCAGGATTAAGGGTTAAGTAGTCCTGAACTGAAAAGGCCGCGGAGCCGCGTCTACATTCACGTCGTCCGTAGTTTTGCCAGTGAGCTTTTAGCTGATCGAGAGAAATCAAGCCTGCTTTTCCCAGATCGGGGTTCGAGTCAGCATAAAATAGCGGATCAAATACGACGACATCGAAAATTGATGCTGTGTTTGCCTGATAGTCGTGGGTAACAATTTTGATCGAAGGGACTGGGGGCTTTTCAGGCGGCGCCGAATTCGTAGCCTCAGGCGGGGGCGCGCCGATTGATGCCGAAGTTTCTCGGTTCGAAGCGGCTTTAAATGAAACGCCACAGTTCTGGTATGCGACTATCGGTGCACCGCAGGCTAATACCAACCAAACGAGTCTTCGAGTGGTACGGCTAAAATCATTTAGAGTCATAGCTCACCTTAATCGTAAGCAGGTCGAAATTCTTTCACCAATCGGGCTTTGTCTCAAAATGGGACCTCCATCTAGTTACACGGACGGCCCGATACGTTCGCCGCAATCAGTCCTAGCCGGCAAAAGGGACTCACCCGGAGCCGCAAGGCTATCTTGTCTGTGACAAACTAAATCGAGCGACTGGTTTGATAAATACACTCACTGTTTGAACGATAGGCACCTCGACTGGGCGAAGGCGGCAGAAACTCTGCTCTGCCCAACTCTCCCGGAGATTCTGAGGGTCCATTAAATATGAGCTCAACCGCATCATGAGTTGGTGTCCATCCCGAAAAGTACTCTCCGCTTGCGTTGCCATTAATATTCCAGGAACAGCTTGGAACCCAGCCCCGCACAGAGACCAGAGGACTCTCAGTCTTGACTTGATAAAGGTAGTAAAAATTCGTTCTCGTGCACTGTTGATTCAGTGCGGGCACGGTTACGAGTTTTGTCGCTTCTCCGTTTTTTGTATGAGCCCAGAGGTTCCCCGAACGTCCCTGGTCTTTCGAGTACAAACTAAGACGGACCGGAGCACGGCCAAGAAGCGCATCGGCCGAAGCGAACACGCCTCGCTGGCACGTCACTGCAAGGGTTAATGTACCGACGGGGCTCGAGCCAGTAACTGCAGCATTCGCAGACAGTCCCGCGAGAAGAAGTCCGAAGAACATGGATTTCATTTCCTTTCCTTTCCTGAAAAGATCCGTACTGGAGGCTCACTAGAGCACTTGAGCAATAGAGACTTGGAACCTCTGTTAAGTCAGTTCCTGAATAGGATGGGAAGAAGATTATCGCGATGAAACAGATTTGGCTCAGAAGTGTCTACAGTGTTCAAAGACTTTGCGATGCCGGTCGCAGCAGCCATCGGATGAGGCTAATAAAAAGTACGCCGCCTTAACTTTTTTGATACTGCGGCTTCAATTATATTCGTGATTCTTGAGGAGATTACCCCTCTAAAGTTTCGTAAAACTCGACGGACTTTTGCGGTACGGCAACCGGAATCTTCGTTTCCCATTCGCTTGGTAATGCAAGTGGTTTAAATACCCACGCGTCCAAGAAATTTCTAAATTGTTGCGCTTGACGTGGTTCGGTGCTCGCAGCTCTGAGATAAATTCCGATCTGCTGGAATCGCTGACAAAGTCATCGTCAACTCCAAGGTCAAAGGTCGGATCCGCGTACCCTCCTTGGGTTCTCACTAATTCTGGTATTTGCGCAACAAGTTTCGGCGACAAGCGTTCCGCTATTCGCGCAAGATCCTTTGAGTACATCAGAAATCCCGAGATGAAGCCATGTTCTTCAATATACGAAGTTTTGGGCACGATCGAATTTTCGCTAACTGCCTTCTCGCAACCTGGCGACGTTTTGCGCACGACTCTGAATATTCCTTTCAGATTTTTAGGCCAGATCTGAATCCACTAGCTTTAGCAGCGGCACTGGAATTGCTCAAAGATGCACAAAGTGTGAGGTGTAGTCTTGAAAATCGTTTCAGATTCAATATTTATATTCGCGACCGTTGTTTTTGCCTCAGTAACTCTAGCTGGTTGCTCGCATGGTGCCTCTGCAAGTGCAACATCGAATGAACAAGCTGAGCTCGCTGCCTCGGGTACGGATAACTCAGCCGGCTGCGCGCACAGGATTCTACTGATTCCTCAAACGCATGCCACAGTCTTGACGGGAAGCCTCCAAGTCCTTCCTCAAAATGAAAGTAAAACAGTCTTTTCACAGTTTGCAATTGCGAAGTATCTCGAGAAAAATAAGTCGCTCCCTGTATTTTCTGAGCAGGTCTCGACAGATGTGACAGTGCAGACAGTCAGCGTTGAGTTTCGACGAGTTGCAAAAAAGATTCGCACGTTATTTTCCAAAGGTTTACCTAACAGGGTCGACCAGCTTGATTCAGCCCAAAAGGAAGTTCTTGCGAAGGCCGGTGGAGATGCAGTTAGCTTCATTTTAGGCATTACAGAAAGACTTCACCGCGTCGTCGAAAACGACCAGATCGAAAATGCAATCATCGATAAAGTTTCGATATGGGCCCAGAATAATCCTAGCGCGACAACCGAACCGCCAGAAATAAAGAATCTAATCTTCGAAGTTCGCGAGAAGTTGGCGCTCGAACAGATCAACAATTTCTTTAATTTCCATCCTGACCTGAGAGATGCAGTGCTCATTTTTGGATCCGACCATTCTCAGTCTTTCAAAACGCATGCAGCCGAATTCGCACCACGGTGTATCGTAATCCCAGAAGAGTTTCAATCGGCGATGACCTCACCCGAATGAGCGAATGCGCAGTTATTCATCAAAGATTTTCGTGTTGAGCGTGAACTCGCAAATCTGCTACTCATCCTCGGTGCGCTGGCGCTCACGACAAGGATGCTACAAAAAGGAATGATGCAGCCACATTGTACTGCAAATCTAAAAAAAACTTGAGATGATTTGATGAAGGATCTTTGGTGAGTTGCGGGGTTGAGCTCTAAACCATCGGAGAATTGCGTCCTCAAACCTTTTCGAAACGAGTCATTTGTGAGATTTAGATTTCTTTTACTGCTCTTACTCTTTTGCTCCGTCGCTCAATCAGCACCGCGCTCACCGTCGCCCATGAAGCAAGAATCGGACTTCGGTCTGGGTGTCATGCTAGGAACGATCACTTCGGTAACCGGCAAATATTGGCTCACGCAAAATGGGGCAATCGACTTCGGCATTGGCTTTAGTGATCGCAATACGACTGTGATCTACGCTGACTATCTCTGGCATCAGGCTGGAATTTTCGGCCAGGGAACGCGGTTCGGCCGTGAAACGAGCGGATATATCGGCGGAGGTGGTGGCCTTGCATTCTGGAATGGCAATCATGACGAATGCGGTCGCTGGAGATGTGATGGGGGCAGATCAGATAGCGGCGGACTTTTCATTCGCGGACTTGTTGGATTTGAGTGGCACCCCGCTCCAACACGGTTTGGGGTTTTTGCCGAACTGGGTCCCACAATTCTGCTTGTGCCTAAAACCGAAGGCTCCCTCGACATCGGCATTGGCGGACGATTTTACTTTTAAAACTTGCATGAAATCGTCGGAAAGCGAACGGAAAGGAATCCTGCAGCTGGGAGTGCACTACAGATTGGTCGAGTTCGCTGGCCATCGAAGTACACCGACTCAAGCACTTTCATCTTTCCAGCTCTATCGATTTCTTTCTATGGCCGGTGATTTTACCTATTTTGGAAATAAATCAGGCTATAGCTGAAATCGCATTGCGCGTTCAATTCCCGCGAAGTGGATTCGAACCTTTGACAAGTTCAAACGTAAATGAAAATCGGTCCTCCCGGTTGTCTGAAACGACGGAGATGTGAAGACCGTCGTAGTGGGATGAAGATTCAAATTACCGATTGCGAAGTCATCTTTCATAATAATCAGAGTCAGTTGGTTTCGATCATCAACGCTGTCCCGGAGCCCTTCGCATAAATAAACACCGTTTTGTTTAACACACTGGGCGCGTTCATCACAAATTTGGACAGCATTCTTTTACGGCCTGCTTTTTGCTCGCACAAAGCTTACTCCAGAGTCACTTCTCGATCTGTCTGCAGAACGCTTGAACGGAGATTGCAATGTCAAAGAATTCTACAGTGCCGGCAATAGTCACTTTTTTGGTCGCACCGTTCAAGTCTGTGCCGTTCAAGACTGCGCCGTTCGCAGTTGCACCGTTTATAGTCGCGCCGCTGATCGTAGCAATATTTGCTCTGTGTACGCCATTTGAAAGCTATGGTTATGCCGTTCCCTCTTCCGATGCCATGCTTTCCGGAAGGGTCACTTCGCTTTTGATAACATCCTTTCAGCCCTTCGCCGGCAATTCTGACAATAAATCGGCGCAAACGGCAGACGTGCTTAAGAGGTCAATGGCCGTTTACCTTCCGACCGTTCACGTAGAAGTGTGCGTGCTTCCGGTCGAGTATGACAAGGCGGCGGCAAAGCTGATGAGATGTTTACGAGACATGTCGATACCGGCTCAACGCATCCTCTCGCTTGGTGAAAAAATGACTCCTGTCGTTCTCGTCGAAACCCAGGCTACAAATTGGGACAATGAGCCGCGAGGATCAGACGCGGCTGGAGTCTGGCGAAAGGGAAGTAAAATAATCAAAGATGCACCTCAAGCGGTGCGTTTTTTTGGTTATCCAATCGATGTCATGATGAACAGAGTTTCATTCGCAGATCGCTCAAAGATCATTCGCTCCTCTAACATGGAAAATTTTGTCTGCAATAATACAGCTTTCATTACTGAGATGACCCTTAAAGAGCGCGTGCCTTTTCTTTTTATCCACGTCCCGGACGGGAATTCAAAAAACAACGATCCAGTTGAGTCCGCAAGACTCATTCTCGAATTGGCATTCTGGCAGTGAGCAGACTTCGCTCGGCGAATCAGTTTGCGAGTCACTCGGCAAGTCGCTCAATCAGTCGCGATGAATCTGGAGATCCAGTCTCATCCCGAAACGTTTCGGGTCGAAGGACCCGGCCCTTTCCTCTAGATGCGACTGCAGGCTTGTAGCTCCGCATCGAGTCCAATTGAAGTTCAGTTTGTTCAGGGAAATTCTTCCTCGTCGTTGGTCCTTAATGAGGCGATCATAATCTAATTTCTTCAAGTGAATTAGGGGATCAGCAACTCACGTTGGCCCACGTTTCTACCGAAAAGCTTGCTGCAATCTTAATATTTAGGATTTGACCAGCAATCGGCGGAAAGAGGTGAGAAGTTGATTCAAATTAATTTTTCTCCATTCCGTACGTTGCTCGCGCTCACATTTTTCTCGATTTTGAGCGTGCTCGTAAGTGGCTGTGTGAAGATCTCTGGCACGATTACGAAAATCACGACTCAAGCGGATTTTAAAAAATCGCAGATGTTT
>JAYVND010000021.1:0-7729 GCA_043758635.1 Bdellovibrionales bacterium | reverse complement strand
ATTGTCAGCAGGCCATGACAAGACAGCTTGTAGATGAGATCCTGCCGCTTAGCGCTGCCGTGACTGGTTGCGACTGCGTCGTTATCGCGACCCCCGTTAACGCCGTTCTAGAAATCCTACCGCTGATTTTAAATCATATTGGCTCTCACACAACGGTGACTGACATGGGGTCGACGAAGGGCGCAATTGTTGCTTCTGTTGCTGATCACAAGAATCGTAAGCAATTTGTAGCCGCTCACCCGATGGCAGGAACCGAATTTTCTGGACCGCTCGCGGCACTGGCTGGACTCTTTGCTGATCGAACGGCGGTCATTTGCGATGCAAAAGATTCGGCAGTCGAACATGTTGCTCGCGTTGAAAAGTTATTCTCGGCGCTTCGTATGCGAATCGTGCGCATGACCTCGATTGAACATGACATCCACGCCGCTTTCGTTTCGCATCTCTCGCATATTAGTTCCTTTGTATTGGCCAACACGGTTTTAGAAAAAGAGCGCAGTACCGAGACCATTTTTGATCTTGCCGGTGGTGGCTTCGAATCCACGGTTCGATTGGCCAAAAGCTCGCCCGCCATGTGGGGGCCAATTTTTGAACAGAATCGTGAAAATGTTCTAAACGCTTTGGATTCTTACGTTCTTCATCTTCAGGAATTTGCGTCTAGCATTCGTCACAGAAAAACCGAGCAGACATATCAGTTGATGAAGAGTGCGAATCAAATCGGACGCGTCCTTCAAACCGTTTCTCAACGCCAAACTCGAGTCGTCAACGGAGCACTCAAATGAATGCGCAAACCCTAAAGAAAAAAAAGAATCTGTTAAGTGAAAAAGCGGCCCCCGCAAAACTGAAGCTCACGGAATCGCAAATATCAAAGAAGTCGGCACGCAAAATTGAAACGGCATTTCAAAACAAGCTTGAGAGCTTAAGGGCAAAGATTGATAAGGCAGATCGTGCCATGATTGAGGCACTCGCTCATCGCACGAACATTGTTGAGAAAATTGGACGGGCGAAGAAAAAGCACGGCGAACCTCTTCGCCAAAAGAGTCGGTGGAATCAGCTTCTTCGCGACCGAATACGCCAGGCAACACAGCTAGGCGTCGATAGAAAACTGATCCTCGCAATCTTTGAATGCATTCAAAAAGAATCGATCGCACGCCAAGCTCGAGCAGAATCCAAAGGACGGAAAAAATGAACGATCAACTCTGGACTCCGCAAAGTTGGAGAAAAAAAACCGCCTCGCAACAACCGACTTATCCAGACATGGATAAGCTCAGGGATGTTGAAACCCGCCTGGCCGGGTACCCACCCTTGGTATTTGCCGGAGAAGCGCGCCGCCTTAAAGCGAGTCTTGCCGATGTTACAGAAGGAAAGGCATTTCTCTTGCACGGGGGAGATTGCGCCGAGAGTTTTCAGGATTTTCGCGCCAATACGATTCGCGACAACTTTCGAATTCTTTTGCAGATGGCAGTCGTTCTTACTTTTGGCGCGAAGAAGCCTGTTGTAAAAATTGGACGCGTCGCCGGTCAGTTTGCAAAGCCGCGAAGCAATGAGCTCGAAGAGCGAGATGGACAAAAGCTTCCGGTTTACCGTGGCGACATTATTAACGGTTTCGATTTCAATGTTGAATCTCGCACGCCAGACCCAAATCGGATGGAGCGAGCTTATGTCCAGTCGGCAGCAACGCTCAATCTTTTGCGCGCATTTTCTCATGGAGGGTTTGGAGATCTTCGTCAGGTCCACGCTTGGAATCTTGACTTCGTCAAACGCGGAAAAGGCGCACAGGGCGCTCTCTACGACAGCATCGCCACTCGAATCGACGACACGATTTCATTCATGCAGGCGATCGGTATCTCAGCCGACAACACTCCAGAACTTTACCAAGTGGATTTTTACACATCCCACGAATCGCTTCTGCTGAATTACGAGGAGGCTCTCACGCGACGCGACAGCACAACTGCCAGACTGACCGATGGCTACGAGGGTGATTGGTACGATTGCTCAGCCCATATGCTGTGGATTGGCGACCGCACACGACAAATTGATGGCGCTCACGTTGAGTTCATGCGCGGAGTGAAAAATCCGATTGGTCTTAAATGCGGCCCCTCATCAAATCCAGATGATCTCATTCGTCTCATTGATATTCTGAACCCTGATAACCAACCAGGTCGCCTCACATTGATTGCGCGGATGGGTCACGACAAAATTGAGAAACATCTTCCACCGCTCATTCAGCGCGTGCGGAGCGAGGGTAAAAAAGTTGTTTGGTGTTCGGATCCTATGCATGGGAATACGATTTCGACGACAAACGGATACAAGACGCGCCCCTTTGAAAATATTCTTTTAGAAGTTCGCCGATTTTTTGATATTCACCACACGATTGGAACAATCGCGGGCGGAGTTCACTTTGAATTGACCGGAAAAGATGTGGTTGAATGTCTGGGCGGCGACCAGGAAATTAGCGAAGCCAATTTAGCTGAAGGTCTTTACGAAACTCTCTGTGATCCTCGGTTGAATGCAAGCCAGGCTCTCGAACTTGCATTTCAACTTGTAAAATAACCCCGTTTACAAAGACTCAATTCAGACACATTCAATTCAGACAGACCCAATTTAGAAAGACCCCGGCGGCTGCTTACAAAGTAAGCCGCTGTCAAAATATTTGACACCCCTCAAACACTCTAAAAGTCCCCACGTTCGCCTTGATGTAGTAAGTGCCTATCGCTGCTCGGGCCTTATGCTTGCATAGTATTAACGCGGAGATCTCCAAATGGGGACCCAGGGGTACAATTTTACGCAGCACTACAAACGTGCGTGTCGAGGTCCCCAGAAACTGTGTGTGGCATTGCCATCAAACGGGGAGTCAGCTTTGAAATTCGCCAACTATCTCAATCAGGTTGCCTTAGGCCTCCTCTTCGTCAATGCAGCTTGCTCCAACTACAGTGCCGTTGACTCGCTCACATCAGCATCTGTGAGATCAGCTTCGCGGATTGGAAGTCAGTCTTCAAATCTTCGCGCGGCGACGGATGCAAGCGGAGCTGCACTCACTAATCCATTTAAACCGTTTACTCTCAATGCTGGCGCATCTATTTCTTCAGGCGAATTAACGCTTTCAATGCAAGCCGACGGAAATCTCGTGCTCTACTCTTCGGGGACTGCACTGTGGGACACTCACCAATTGCAAACTTTTGATTACAACGGCTTCACAGGACCGACCACCGGCCTCGATTGCACGACTTGTTACGCGGTTTTTCAAGATGATGGAAATTTGGTTCTCGTAAATCCAAACTTCAACGGCAATTCTGCACACGTTTATTGGAACAGCGGTACCTCAGGAAACTCTGGCGCTACACTCAACATCTCGTCAACTGCACCTTACGTGAGTGTGCTCAATAGTAGCGGCGTCACACTTTGGATGGGTCTCGAAAATGCGACGGGATCGCTAGCCAAAATTCTATCGCTTCCCCATTTGAACTCACCAACGAGCCTCGCAAAATTTTCGCTCTCCGAAGATCAGGGTCGAGACATGGACGTGATGGATATCGCACAGGAAAGCGACAATCAATTTGTCGGTGTCTATCACAATGGCCTTGGCGGTGATAAATTTTGCCTTCGCCTCGCAACCGCCACATCTATCAACCAGGCTGTCTGGCACTATCAAACTGATATCGATTGCGATTATGGAAGCCAAGGCTCTATCAAAAGATTGCCCGATGGAAAATATCTCGTGGCTTACGAGAAAAATGAGAGCAGTAAGCGCCCATATATTCGTTTCGTCATGTATGATTCGTATGCTCAATTGATTGCAAATCAATCGTCGCGGAGCTATTCGATCCCTTGGAATTCGAAGGCTAACGCTGAAGGCACGCCCAACTTTCGCTGGATTCGTTACGACGGAAATCCAGATACGATGACCGTTGAAATCGGTTTCCACTACAATCCAAAATCCACAGGAAAAGACATCAATGCAATCGGATTTTTGCGTGGATTCAAAGCCTGGGACTGGTATGACAA
This sequence comes from Bdellovibrionales bacterium, assembly GCA_043758635.1. Taxonomy (GTDB): domain Bacteria; phylum Bdellovibrionota; class Bdellovibrionia; order Bdellovibrionales; family JAMPXM01; genus JAYVND01. The sequence continues at coordinate 3,727 of JAYVND010000021.1, read as the reverse complement.
TTCAAATTTAAACGCGCTCCTCGCGCCTTATACGGCTGGCAATATCGGTGGACGCGCCTTTATCGTTTATCAAGGTAAGCCCTACACCCTAGTTGAAGCTCAAGGTGCGAAACATGATTTTTCAACTTGGAAACTTTTTCTCTACGATGAGCAAGCCAACTCGATCGCGCCGATTGCGGTCACGACTCCCAGCGGAAGTGCCGCATTTGGAAATCCAAAGCTTTCGTACGTTAAATCTGGTGGAAATCTAATGATCGCGGGGACTGCGTTCAGCTTCAATAACGACCATGGAGGCAATCACCTTTACGCGACTGAAGTTGCATCAGGAGTGGGCCTCAAGCTTCCCGAAGTCAACGTCACGAATGCTCCATTCACTTCATTTTGGAATGCGCTTTCCCTTCCGCATCAGATCGGATACGGCGAGTTCGACGGCTGGTCCGTCGCGGCCTCGAGCGGCCAAGGATACCTCGCCTATGGCCCATACGATCGCAGTTTGCCAAACGCCCCCATGGTCGCAGTCTTTACCTACATGGCAGACAACAACACTGACCTAAATATTCCGGTTGTCGCTTTTGAAATCTATGATTCTGATACCGGCCAGATCATCGCGCGAAATCAAATTTCTCGCCAAGCACTGCCGTCTCCTTATCAATACGGTTTAGTTGGTGTGGCATTCGACTGGCGCGGTCACGCCGGCCACGCGTTCGAAGCTCGCGTTTGGTCTTACGGCGTCTCTTACTTAAAAGTTCAAAACGTTCGCATCCAGGAGGCTTTTTGAGCCCAATTGGACTTCCAGTCTCGGCCGTCAATGACGGTCTCCGCTGACCGATGAATGACTTAAAGCAAAGGTTCAATGGAAACAATGATGCGGGCTCTTACGCCTCTGGCTCAGCTCCAAAAATATTTGAATGTCTGGAATCTCAAATGTCCAGAGCTCATCGCCCAGACCAAAATGTGTGAGGTGTATCGAGTTCAGCGGCTCAAGAAACCCGTAGCGCTTAAGATTCTCAATGAAATTGGAAAAAATTTTGAAAGTTCAGCGCCGAGAGTTTTAAAATGCTATGCCGGCCATGGTGCTGTTCGAATTTTGGAAGACGATGAAGACGCACATCTGCTTGAATATATTGACGGCCCCATGCTCGAAGCAATTGTTAAAAAAGGCCATGAAAAAGAAGCCTCTCATATTCTTTGCGACGTGATTGAAAAACTTCATGGCTACATCGGTTCGATTCCAGCGGGCCTTCATTCCATGGAAAGGAATTTTCGATCGCTTTTTGTGCTTTGCCAAAACTCGAATCGAGAAGAGCGTGGCGCAAACTCAATCAATTCGATTTTTTTTCGAGGAGAAACGGTCGCAAGACGTTTGATCGAAACAGAGCAAGATGTTCGACTGCTGCATGGAGATCTCCACGATCGAAATATGCTGCATCACTCTGAGCGCAGTTGGATCGCCATAGATCCGCAGTGTCTTGTAGGTGAGCGAACTTATGAAGTGGCAAATGCATTTTTTAATTCGCCAGCCACCGATTCCGCTCTAGAGCCTTCGGGCAGAATAGAAATGCTTTGCCGAATTTTTTCAGAGCGCCTCAGGCTCGATCCACAGCGCGTTCTCGAGTATGCGTTTGCATACGGGTGTTTGAATGCCTCATGGATGAGAGCTGATGGCCTGGATCATGCCCCGGTTTTTCGGATCGCAGAAGCCATTGAAGCGCGCCTGCGACTCCCATAAACTCGATTTTTACAGGGAGGGTCCAGCCTCTAGTTTGAGACCCGCCGCTTTCCACTGCTCAGGACCTTTGAAGAAGCTTGTGCGAAAACCCTGCTTTGCAAGTTCATCTGCCACGCGCTTTGCGCGCTTTCCGATGGCACAATGAAACACAATCGTTTTACTCTTATCGAGATTTTGCACAAACGAATTCCACGCTGGAGTTCCGTCGGTCGAGAGCGGAAGTGATTGAGCCGTCGGTACGACCTCATGACGCTCTTCCGTTTCACGAACATCAACAATGATCGCTCTCTTTTCATCAACGAGATTTTTTGCTTCGACCGGAGTGATCTCGTTCGCATTTTTCGCATCCGTTGTCAGCGCCAGCGAATCCTTTGACGCGAAACTGTCGATTTGTTTTCCGGCTTTTTTCCACCCGTAAATGCCATCGACCATCACCGAAACGTTTTTATATCCCAGAACTAATGCGTGCTTCGCTGCCTCATGCGAGGCCGTGCACATCGTATTGGCGCAATAAAAAACCACCGGTGTCATTTTATCGGCCGGAAGTTCGCTCGCTGCATATTTATCGTAGCTTGTGAGCGCATGCGCGCCGTGAATCAGTCCAACGTGGCTGCGAGTGTCATCGCCATTCGCATCGTAAACTGAAACTGTTTTATCTTTCGCCATGGCCGATTCAAGATCTGCCACGTGCATTGTTTTAAATTCGGGAGTGTTGACGGCTGAAGATTTCGCGGCCGAAGACTCAGCTCGAGCAACGAGTGAAAGCGAAGGACCAATGATCGTAGCGAAACAAACGAGAACAAAAATTCGAGTTTTCATGTTAACCACTCCGGCTAAAAAGGATCTGTAGCTCCACGCTACCCCTCCCTTTTGCCGGAGTCTAGACCCACTAGCGTTTCAGCGGGGCCTTTGCGGTGCGCACCTGAAACCAATTGCCCGGAATTTTCATGGGACGATCGTGTTTACCTAAAACTACAAAGTTCCGTGCCGCAAACATCCAGCTCTCGGTCACTAGAGTGTCGCCTTCATCCAGCTCGAGCGGAGGCATCACGCTCACCATCAGAGTGGTTCCATGCTTTGTTGATGCGTGAATTTGGATCTTCCCCATCAAAACGCCGTCGCGATAATGGCTCGCGTTGATCACACGAGGAGCGGGCGGAGCAGGTTTTTCTGATAAATCTTCGTTTTCGTCTTCCATTGTCACAATTCCCCTGCGTTGGCGTAAGCGGGCCGTTTGGCTAGTTCTGCAAAGCGATACACTGAATTCTTTTGAACTCAAAGTAAAGGCCAACTGGAATTCAAGTATCGACGGCAATTCACGCAAATCTAGTCATAATTGCGCGACTCTAATTTAAACCGCGTTGAGCAAACTTGAGGCTGCAGACGGCTGAGCGCCGGATCCATTACCAAGGGTAAGTTCCGTCAACCTGAAGAAACTCTCCCGAGCCCAACCCGGTCGACATGATTTTCGAAACGATCATCTTCGCCGATGTCTCCGTGCTCTGCGGGCCCGAATGACCGTTGAGATCGGTCGCAGTGTATCCCGGGCAGATACTGTTCACTTTGATTCCAGCATCTTTCAGTTCGTTTGAAAGAAGAATCGTAAAAGTATTTAAGGCGGTTTTCGAGGAGCTGTAAGCCAGCATCGGCGTTGCTGAAACTCTGCTGTTTGGATCTTTTAAAAAAGCCTGAGATCCCATTCCCGAACTCACATTCAAGATCTGAGCATCCTTCGCTCTTTTCAAGTGCGGAAGAAAAGCCTGGGTCACTGCTACAACACCAAAGACATTCACTTCGAACGTCTCGCGCAGAGCTTCTATCTTCGCGACACTCGGGTGACCATCGAGCCCCATTTTAAAAACGCCGGCATTGTTGATGAGGAGATCTAACGACTGATTTGTCTCTCCAAATCTTTCTGCTGCCGCCTGAATGCTCTTGGAATCCGTGACTTCGAGCTGGAGAAAGTGCACTCCCAGTTCGGTCGCCGCCGTGAGACCT
>JAYVND010000020.1:0-2457 GCA_043758635.1 Bdellovibrionales bacterium | reverse complement strand
AGCAGACCAGTATCAGGTCAGCATTATGAGTGAAGTTCCAGTGGTTCTACAGCTGAATCGTCTCTTTGCAAAAGAAGGTGACCAAGCGCCCGGGCCCGAACCTCTCATGGGCGCCGCATTTGTGCGGCTGGGTGGCAATGGGAAAATGGACACGGCGCTCGTGAGGCTGAGCCACAAAGCCCACTGATCTATCTGATGCTCATCCACTGAAGTAAAGTATTTTACTGAAGTGTTATTGAATCGAAATTTTCACGCCGGGATGCTTGAGAACGAAAGCGGCGATCTCTTCAATGAAGACGTCATTGGTGACCGCCAAGCAACCCTCGGTCCAATTGCGTTGAACATTTTGAATCCCTTCACACTCATTCGGACGCTCGGGGCCGTGGATCCCAATGCTGTCGCCAGTGTCGCCATTCTCGATTTGTTCTTGGGTCGGGTAGCCAACCAAAATGAAAATCCCGAACCGAGTCGAGAGTCGCGCGGGCGTCAAACTGTAAGTACCGATTGGGGTGCGGTTGTCGCGATCCCGGTGTTTGTCGAAACCAGCTTGTCCAGTTGCGACGTCATATTTGCCGACGGTCACCTGACGATCGCAGAGGTATAGACGGCGGCTCAGCGTGCTCACATAGACGCGAGACCCTTTGAAGAAGCTGCATGGATCACGTGGAGGATCGGTCTTATCGAGTTTCATCGATTGGTAATCAAGATCGCCGCAGCTGTGTGAATCAAAGCCTCGCACGGGGAAGCTCAGTGATCCACGATTAACGGTGCTGACATCTTTGATTGCTACTCCTGCACGCGCCGGGAGCTGCGACTGAATAATAATCAGGGCGAGTAAAACCGCAACGCGAAACCAGATCGAGCGAAGGAGTGTTGGAGTCAAATTTGTCGGCTTGGCCATTGTGAAATGGCGAGCTCGCGAGCGACTCGCTCGCGATGCTTCGTGAGACAAACTCTTTTTATGATTTCGTCGAATGTCGATGATATTCATCGGTTCCCCTCTTTTCGTTCAACCGTCATCATCTCTCCTCTTCTGCTACTTACAGAGGGGGCCTACTGAGAAGATATGGGTTGCGGAAAACGCGAAGATACTGGGCTCTTAGAAGAATTGAAAGTGCTGAGTGGGTCCGAGAGTTGGTAAACATCTGTCTCAAAGATATTCGAGACTGAGAAGCAACGAGAAAGACTTGAAATTATAAACTGCCTCGGAAGCGCAGCACATTGGTGCTATGGGTTCGCGGAGTCGCGATTTTTTACAAAAGGTTTACGAACAGATTTCACCGAGAAGTGCCTGGGCCAGAGAGGCCCGCAGTTTTAGTCGCCTAGGTTCAAGTGATCCTGCATTTACCGATCGACCACCGTTGCCGGGCAACCGACAGTTTTGCAGCAAATTTTGTAAACTGGTTGCTGGATTTACACGTCAAAACAGCAAACAATGCTATTCAAACACCCCAAAATCGAATGAGAATATTGCAATGCGAGTCCTTTGAGCAAACCAAGTGGTTTGCTCGCGCGCATTTAGCTTTTTTTAGGGGGAATGATGAATCGATTTGGTTTAAGTCTTCTGGTGGCCTTGGTAGCTGCAGTCACTTCTTTTTCGAACGCGGCGCATGCGGAATATGACTCTCCGGCCTGGGTAGGCGCGATGTACGGCCTCTCCGTTCCGAGCGCGAGCAATACGAATTCGCGTGGAATGTTTGGCATTACTGCTGGCGCAAAGCTCGGTACGGAGTATGGCCTCGGTGTTTATTATATGAGCTCTCATAACAAAGAATCGGGGGCCGATTTCAACTACGATCTCTACGGCGTAGAATTTGGGTATCACTTTGAAGGCGAAGCTCGTGGTGCCTATTTCGGTGGTCGCTTAGGAACAAGCAAAATTAAAGTCGGGGGAGACTCAACCTCACCCTTTCACTTCGGCGTATTTGCTGGCTACAATTACTTCTTGAATGATCACTTTTCTCTCGGTGGAGATGCAAGTTTCATGTCGATTTCACAGTCGAGTGACAATGGGGACACTCTCAAAGGATTTACCACGTTGAACTTTTTGCTGACGGCAAAATTCTGGCTTTGAATCTAATCGAGATGAGGGAAATGTAAAAAGCAAGGAAAGGGCTCGGTGCCGAGGCTCGAGTCCTCTCCAACCGTCCCATGCTGCTAAGCTGGAAGGCCGCTGAGCTGGAAGGAACAAACAAACTAGCGGGTGAACTTTTGGTCGGTTTCGATCCTAGGCGTTGTCGAGACTGCATCTGATGAATTTTCACTCACCTCAGAGGTGAGGGCTCCGGCCGTGCGCAGGCTGTGCGCCGCAACTGCATGAGCTGGACGGGATTGTACCATCACAAGCACCGTATAAAATCCCAGCACGAGGCCCAGGACACTTAAACTCAGTAGATAATCTTTCATGTTCGCATCCTGCGGTGAAGGCTTCTCATCCAGGATAGAATAGGGGATATG
>JAYVND010000019.1:0-2461 GCA_043758635.1 Bdellovibrionales bacterium | reverse complement strand
CTCGTGCGAACGTACAATTCCAAATGCATTCATCAGTTAAAAAAATCGCTAGCAGAGATGTCAGCATTTGCCGACGAAAATCTCGTTCCGCACGGGTTAGCTAACCATGCCGCCGTCGACACTCAAACAATGACCGTTGATGTAGGAGGCCTCATCTGAGGCCAAAAACAAGCAGGCGTTTGCAATGTCTATGGGCAGACCCAAGCGGCCAGCCGGGATTTTTTCTTCCATGCTTTTTTTTGCTTCAGCCGGCATTGCTTCAACCATCTGCGTGAGCGTGAAGCCCGGAGCAATTGCGTTCGCGGTGAACCCTTTTCGCGCCAACTCGCGAGCCCAGGTTTTAGTCATTCCAATAACGCCGGCTTTCGCCGCAACGTAATTCGTCTGCCCAAAATTTCCGTAAAGAGCGACGACACTTGAGATGCTAATAATTCGTTTGTTCGCAGAGTTGGAATTGAACTTCGTCAGAAGTGATTTTGTAACATAAAATACGCCGCCGAGATTTGTGTTGATCACTGCTTCAAAATCTTCAGTTGTCATTTTGGCGAATGACTTGTCACGCGTGATGCCGGCATTGTTAATCAAAATATCCAGTGGGAAAGTGAGAGACGTCGCGGCCATTTCGCATGATGCAGCTTTTGAAACATCGACGCGGATAAATGACGCGGATGATCCGAAATTTTTAAACTCCGTCCGTGCAGCCTCAAGGCAGTCAGTTGAATAATCCCACACGGAAACTTTCGCGCCCGCAATCAAAAAACGTCGCGCGATCTCGAGACCAATTCCTCGAGCTCCTCCGGTGACCACAACATTCTTCTGACTGAAATCAAATAAAACAGGCATATGTTTGCTAAATAAGCTTTTGCTCCAATGGGCGTCAATGGTGCCACATTGGGATGTTGCGACGCGCAAAGCTAGAATCGAATGAGCGAGCGCTGGGGTGCAAGTGATCGAAATAACATAGTTTTAAAGAGTAATGACTCTATTAAGCCGCTTCTAACTTCGAGCTAAATTGTCGCAGTCGCCATCGGTTTCCTAATCGTGGGTCGAGTGAGGCATTTCGCTTTCGTCAAAAAATGCGCTGGTTTCGTGATTCGTTCCTTGGAATCTCCCCACGGTCCGCTCAGTTTGCGCGAAAAACACGCTGGCTGTTCCAAGATTTTTGAAGTGGTTGCTCAAGAAATAATCAACCGATTTAAAATTCAAAGAAGGGCGTAGACTGGGGTTGCAGCTTTCGCTCTGCAAATCTGTGCTCTTATTTGCCTCATGGTTGAGATTACGAATCGCAAACGGTCCCGAACTTTATACGAGTTCAAGAAATAGCTTCGCGATCGCACGATCGGCAAATTTGGAACGTATTTGCGACTTGGGCGCGATTTCAAAAAGCGACGCGACCCAGGGAGACTGGGGCAAGTTCGGTGACCTCGGAAATCAGCGTCCTCGAGGTCTATGCAGAATTGAATCCGCTTGCCTTCATGATATGAAAGTGAGAATTAAATATGACTACAATTCAGAGCAGCTTTGCGTCTTCGGTTAGTGCTTAATTTGCGCCGGTTCGGCTTGAATGCTTCACTAACGATCACGCATCTCACCGCAGGAGATCATTCCGATATGAGCAGTCTCGATCAAAACAGCTACAATAAGGGCGGCATGATCGCGTTCATGTCTTGCATGATCGTCACGCTTTTGTTTTTTGTCTACATCACCTTTTTCAGCGGCGGCATTGATTTAAAAGAAGTTTCTCCGAACCAACCGGAAGCAAATCAAGCAGGTGCGACCGTTGCCAATGTGGAAGAGAAAACGATCGACCCCAACACCGTGAAAGATCCATGGATTTCGTCGCCTGAGTTGATTGCAGCTGGGCATAAGGTCTTCAGTCAAAACTGCGCCATGTGCCATGGACCAAAAGGGATGGGCGATGGACCTGCGGGCGCAAGCTTAAAGCCGCCTCCGCGCAATATGGTTGAAGGAAAATGGCGTTACGGCGGAGGCCGCCTCGGGATTATGAAGGTGCTTCATGATGGAAGTCCGGGAACATCGATGCAGTCTTACAAAGACGCGCTCACGGTTAATCAGCGCTGGGCACTTACACATTTCGTGAACTCGATAACTCAGAATAAAGTAGCAGACAACGATGCGGATGTGGCAAAAGCTGCGGCTTTGCTGAAGTAGGTTTTCGAATTCGCATTTTCCACGGAAGTTTTTTAAAAGGAATTATCAATGTTCAAGCAGCTTGTGATCACAACCGCACTTGCAATTGGATGCAGTCAGATGATTCTGACTGTGGCTCAGGCGCGTGGGTCGGGTGCTCCCGAGCCTTCCGGATTCAACAACGCGACACCGGCTGAGCTGAAAGATATTGGGATCGACGAACATCTTGGGTCGAAGGTGAATCTCGATCTCGTATTTAAAGACGAGACCGGAAATTTAGTTCCGCTTCGCTCATTCTTTACCGACAACA
>JAYVND010000018.1:0-2465 GCA_043758635.1 Bdellovibrionales bacterium | reverse complement strand
CAAATTCCAAGCAGTGCCTGGATTCCTACGCTCTCGATCTCTTCTACGTCGAGCGTGTGCTTTTCGCTATTCAATGCTCCAGTCATGATGACGTAGTCTCCATCATGGAGCGAATTGAGATTGCCAAGAATCCCGTTAGATGAAGTAATTTTGAAAGGCGCAGCTGAAGATTTGAGCACGACCATCACTTGGCCATCGACGAGGTGAATGAAACCGCGAAGGCTTTCAGACGCATGTGCACTCTGAAGTGGGGCGACCAAAATCAAAATGGCCAAAACCCATGTAGCTAGAGAACCGACGCATTTGCCAATCCTCCACTGTTGTCTCCAGGGTGGTGTCCATTGGGGTATCCACTGTGGTATCGCCAAGAGAGCTTTCCCTTGTAGGCGCCGTCCAAAGACTTGGCGAGCAACATGGCCTGCAACATGGCGAGCAACATGGCGAGCAACATGGCCAGCAACGTTGCCAAAAATTTGGCAAGCATTGTAGTCAGAAATTCGCCCGGTGGCTTTCGAATCGGTGGCACTTTGCAAACGGCTTCTCATTTCGCAATAGTATCGCAACAAATCTGCTGCGATTTCATTCATTCAACTTATAATTCGGTGAGCCGTGTGGATATAGGGCGCGAATCGTGGGAGGTCAAAAGCATTCGTGCGAAGCCTCTGCATTCGAGCCCCAGTGCGCGACATGAAACGCATTGCGTTGCCACCGCGTGTTGCTGGTCCTTCCTCTAAAAACGCGGCACTCTGCTGTTCCGGTTCGTTCAGTGACTTCAAGTTGCGACCGTGACAGTGCCACTGTCACTGCAAGTGACGATGCCACAGTCACTGCAAGTGACGATGCCAGTGACGGTGGCAACTTGAAAGGCAGAGCCAGATCAAGAGCTGGATGTGGGAGTATTCAATGGGGCATGTTCACGTTTCAAATTTAATTCCGGCTTCTCGCCAAAACGTTTTTGAATATCTCACGGATGTCGAAAAACTAATCGTGGATCTTCGACCGAGTGTCGACCTGAGTTTTACGCTGAACGGTTCTGCGACTGCTTCGCTGAACATTCCCAAAATCGTAGCTCACGCCGAAATTCCAGTCGTCGTCAAACGCCTAGGTGTGACTGCACGCGGGATGATTCGAATCGAGAGGGCGACTGTACCGAGTGAGTTGGCCTATTGCCAAGAGGCGGGTTGGTTTCGCAGTTGGCGCCACACAATCAAGCTTGACGTCCATGGTGATGGTCACTCGACTTTGGTGACCGATCTCGTTGACTACCGGCTCCCTTATGGAATTTTCGGTACGCTCGCTGACGATTTATTTTTCAACCGAAATCTTTCAAAGGTCCTAAATGATCGAGCCGCACGGATTCGAGCATATTTCGAATCTGTTCCGACTTCTTCACGCGCCGTTTTTGAAACTCAGTCGGGTGGAGCCCCTTTCAATTCGTTAATAAATGAACAAGCCGTCGATAACCTGGTTTCTCGGTGAGCGATTCCTTGCCACAAAATCAGTTTATTTTTCAAGGTTGGAATCCTCCCGAGCCAATTCTTGAGCCTCAGAGTTGGGAAGTCCCTTCGAGCGATCAACCTGTCTTGGTCTCGATCGACTTTTATGCAGTGGTCGGCGGGCCTTATCGAGCCGCCGTCGATCGGTGGTTAAGAAACGGCTGGCCAATACTTTGGCAAGTGACTGAAGGCATGGAAAAATCAGATTCTTTGATTGATGCTGTCTCTCGTGCTGTCGAGGCAATTCAGGCAATTGCCGTGGAGGCCGACACTCTGGAGATCGAGACGGTGTCACGGGCTCAAGAGTGGGGCGTCTGGGCACGAGTTTTTTTGCCAGAAACTTTTAAATTTTTAGGTGAAACTCAATTCTCCGAGCTCCTGCAGAAGTTCAAAGGCGAGCTTCCACAAGTGGCCGAGCTTCCGTGGCTCTCGCTAGGCTATTTATCGGGCTTTGTACGACAGGTGTCGCAGAAGCAGTCTTGGGACTATACCTTCGCCCCCGGGGCAGAGCTAGGTTCTGCAGGCATTGGTTTTAAAGAAGCGACCGCTTCCGAAAACACAAAACCAAATGATCTTGATTTAGGATCAAGCTCGGAGCGAGCTGATTTTCTTTCGGAAATGATTGCCGTTGAGTGGGGTCGATTTCAAGCGCTGTACTCACCGATGGATGAAACGAAAGAGACGGCATCGCTGTCAGGAATGCAACTGATGCTCAACCCGGCTGCGCAAATTCTGCCGCTCAGAAAGCGAGACGAGGTTCGCGTGATTTTGCGTCGTCGGCGCCCGCAATGGAATTTGTTTGAGGCACGTCTCCACTGGATGGATGCGATGCTCATTGACGAATTGACCGAGAATGGTCGCCTCACGCGCGATGATCTTTTGAATCGGGTGAAGCTTGAGAACCCGGTGTCTCAAGCTTCAACCGGCGTATGGGTGCATGGATTGAAGCTGGATCATGCGGAAAGCTTC
>JAYVND010000017.1:0-7803 GCA_043758635.1 Bdellovibrionales bacterium | reverse complement strand
CATTGTTCCGGTCGCGCGCAATGGTGAAAAGGGCGCCCTCGTCGTTTCAAGTTTCATTCCGATCTCGTTAATTTCAAAAATGGATGATATCTCGGCGGCGCATCTCGAATTTCAGAATCTAAATCCGCTGCAGTACCCTCTTAAGTCGATTTACCTGATCATCTTAGTTTTAATGACGTTGGTGATTCTCTTGTGCGCAACTTGGTTCGGATTTTACCTGGCGCGAGAACTCTCTATTCCACTTGAAACTCTAGGGCGCGCCACACAGCGAGTGGCGCAAGGGGATTATCAACCCGTCGAGCTTTCTTCAGGAAGTGCAGAAATCAATCGCCTGATCGCAAATTTCAACCAGATGACGTCATCGCTCGAGCGCTCAGAAAAAGAAGTTCTCGAAGCGAACAAAAACCTCACTGAAACTCTCGAGCGGCTGGATGAACACAGTCGCTACATTCGGGTGGTGCTCGCAAACGTTTCGACAGGCGTGATCTCAGTTGATCATCGCGGAATTATTACGACTTTCAATCGGCACGCGGGACAGCTCCTCGGAATTCAACCCGAAAAATATGTCGGCCATCCCGTGTTGGACGTTCTCGCACCGGCCTATACGTTGATCTACGACGAACTACGCAGCACGATGAAGAAACTCGAAGCGTTGACGTTACAAAAAGAAATCAAGATCGAGCTCAACGGCCGTAACATTCCGCTCCAGCTGCACTTGTCGATCTTGCAGGACGAAAAAGCGAACGAAGTCGGCATGGTCATGGTGTTCGACGACCTCACAATGCTGATCAATTCTCAGCGAGCGGCTGCGTGGACGGAAGTGGCGCGAAGAATTGCGCACGAAATTAAAAACCCACTCACGCCGATTAAGCTCTCAGCCCAGCGTTTGGAAAAAAAGTTTGGCGGGCAGATTTCAGACCCCGCATTCAGCTCGTGCATCAACATGATCATCAATCAAACCGATGATCTGAAGCGCCTGGTGAATGAGTTCTCCAATTTTGCTCGGCTCCCGCAAATTCAGCCCGCGATGGGATCGATCAACGTCGTCGTGATTGAGGCACTTGAGCTCTATCGCAACGCGCATCGCGATGTGCAATTTGTTTTTGATGCCGACAAGCAGTCGCCAATTTTCAAATTCGATCCGGATCAAATCAAACGTGTTTTGATCAACCTTCTCGACAATGCGGTGGCAGCCGTGCAAGAGGTTGAGAACGGCCGCGTGGCTATTCGGACACAGTTCGATAACCAGCTGAAAATTGTGAGAGTTTCGGTCTTCGACAACGGTGACGGAATTCCTGATTCTGATCGAGATCGCGTGTTCGAACCGTACTTCAGCACAAAGGAAAACGGCACCGGCCTCGGCCTCGCGATCGTAAAACGAATTGTAGAAGATCACAACGGCTTCATCCGCGCCTTAGCCAATGAGCCGCGCGGAACCAAGGTGATCATTGAACTTCCGGTGGTTGAAGATTCGGCGAGATCAAGCTAAAACCCGTGAAATGATTTAGATTTGCTTTTTTCCAGGGATAAAACCATCATCGTCATCCATCGTGGATAACGGATGAAACGCTCCGCGACTACAAGTCGAATGCGTAGAAAAGATAGGATCATTATGGCGGTCGAACCCCTCATCCCCCATCGAAAATCTCAGAATTCAGCAGGCGCCACAGCGACGGGTGCTTCATTGAGCGCCGGCGATTTGCCCGGAGCGATCACGGATTCGGTGAAGCCCACCGAGATGATCGGGGATCGCATGACCGATCACAGCCAAATCCGTATTTTAGTCATTGATGACGAATCAGCGATCCGTGAGGTTTTGAGTGCTTCACTTGCCGATGAAGGCTATCCAGTGAAAGTCGCAAAGAGCGGTGACGAAGGCCTCCGCACGATTGAAGAATTTCGCCCGCACGTCGTCCTCCTTGATATTTGGATGCCAGGTTCACTTGATGGAATCGAAGTTCTCACCGCCGCTCGTTCGAAATACCCGGCGACTGAATTCATAATTATGTCGGGCCACGGGACCATCGAAACTGCCGTAAAAGCAGTCAAGCTCGGTGCGTGGGATTTTGTTGAGAAGCCCTTGTCGATCGATCGGATCTTGATTTTGATCCATAATATTTCGCACTTCCAAACGGAACGCGGTGAAAAAAACACTCTCCTCAACAAGCTTCGCAAAAACATTGCGATCATCGGTGAGTCGAGCGGAATGGTCATGCTCAAGCAGATGATTGCACGAGTTGCCGGAACTCCTTCTTGGGTCCTGATCACCGGCGAAAATGGCACCGGAAAAGAGCTTGTTGCGCAAAATATCCATTACTTGAGTCTTCGCGCCGGTCGACCCTTTGTCGAAGTGAATTGCGCCGCAATTCCTGAGGACTTGATTGAGAGCGAACTTTTTGGTCATGAGAAAGGCGCCTTCACTGGCGCCGATAGAATGCGCAAGGGAAAGTTCGATCACGCCAACGGCGGGACTCTTTTCCTCGACGAAATCGCTGATATGAGCCTTAAAACGCAAGCCAAAATCTTGCGGATTTTGCAAGAGCGGCGCTTTTCGCGCGTCGGCAGTGAAGAGACGATAGAAGTCGATGTTCGCGTGATCGCGGCGACCAATAAAAATCTCGAGCAAGAGATCAGAGAAGGCCGCTTCCGCGAGGATCTCTACTATCGCCTCAATGTGATTCCGTGTCGCGTGCCGTCGCTTCGAGAGCGTGCCGATGACATCCCTTCGCTGATCACTCATTTCGCGGACCAGTTTCAGCGCGAAGGTGGCTACAAAGCGAAGGTGTTCACCGATTCCGCATTTGATAAACTCAAAAGCTATGGCTGGCCAGGTAACGTACGTGAGCTCAGAAATTTCATCGAGCGTATTTACATCCTCACTCCGAGCGAAAACGTTGACGTACACGACGTACGTTTTGCGGGCCTGGTCGCGACCAAAGATGCAAGCGACGATGCCAACGGCGGAGCGAGCGACGGTGCCAGCGATGGTGCACCAGGTGATGAGATCGCTAGCTTCCGCGAAGCCCGTGCGAAATTCGAAAAAGAATATTTATTGAAAAAGATTGCCGAGAACAAAGGCAATATTAGTAAAACTGCCGAAGTGATCGGTCTCGAACGCAGCTACTTGCACCGCAAAATCAAAAGCTACGGCATCGACGTCGAAGACATCACGTCGACTTGAAGCGAGACAGCGGATTGCTTAGGAGCTGTGTTTGGCCGTTAAGCTCAAATTTTACGCTCAGCCCTTAAGTTTAGCTTTTAAGGCCTTTAGGTAGAGGCGAAACGGTGGTCTACGGCAACGCCTGCATCCGGCTGACTCGAGGTCAGTCGCTGGAGTCTTTCGATGAAATGGTCGCACGTCGATTTACACACGCTCAAAGAAGCGCCGGCCGACGCCGAAATCGTTTCGCATCAACTTATGATCCGCGCCGGACTGATTCGCAAAGTCGCGCCCGGAATTTTCAACTACGGAAACTTTGCCGTTCGTGCACTTCGCAAGTTCGAGGCGATCATTCGCTTTGAACTGGATCGTCGTTCATGCCAAGAAATTTTGCTGCCGATGGTTCAGCCGGCGCAGCTTTGGCAGCTTTGGCAGGAGACGGGCCGCTCGCAGGAGACAGGCTGCTTGCAGCAGACGGGCCGCACGCAGCCGACGGGTGATGAGCTTCTGAAATTTAAAGATCGCGATGATCAAGAATTTCGTCTCGGAGCGACTCACGAAGAAATCGTGATCGAATATATTCGCAGAGACGTCAAGAGTCACCGAGACCTGCCGCACAACTTTTATCAAATTCAAACGAAGTATCGCGACGACGCGCGCCCGCGCTTCGGTTTGATTCGTGGCCGCGAATTTATTACGAAAGACGCGTACAGTTTCGAACGCGACAAAGATTCAGCGCTTACGACATACGCAAAAATGTTGGAATCCTACCGCGTCATCTTCGATAAGCTCGGCGTGAAATATTGCATTGTCGAATCCGATGCTGGGAGCATCGACGGCAGACGGACCCACCAGTTTCAACTTCTCGCAGAAGCAGGTGAAGATCATCTCTTGGTCTGCAGCTCCTGCGTTTTCGCCGCAAAAATTGAAATTGCACCGGCTCCTTTGAGATCGAGCGATGCCGACCTAAGAACGCCAGAGTCCGCACCACCAGTGCGCGCAGCAGACGCCGCACCACTAGCACGCGCAGCAGACGCCGCACCACTAGCACGCGCAGATTTTCGAGTTGCGGAAGCCGGCGGCCCGTGTCCAAAATGTCCTGGCGGCCAATACAAATCTTTCCGCGGTATCGAGATCGGACACCTTTTCTATTTTGGTACCAAGTACTCAAGACTGATGAAATCCGAGTTCTTGACGGCCACCGGAGACACCCAGCCGATTGAAATGGGCCGGTACAGCATTGGTATCTCGCGCACGATTCAAGCGGTGATCGAGCAATCGCACGACAACGATGGGATCATTTGGCCACCAGCGATCGCACCTTTTATGGTGCACCTGGTGGTTCTCGATTCAGCAAACGTCGAAGTTTTACAGTCTGCTGAAATCATCTACCGCGATTTGCAAATGCATGGTTTGGATGTGTTCTTTGATGATCGCGACGAACGCCCCGAGGTGAAATTCAAAGACGCGGACCTTATTGGTCTGCCAATTCGAATCATCGTGGGCGCAAGCAGTTTGCAAAGTGACGAAATCGAAGTGGTCATCAGGCACAATCAAAAACGCAAGAAAGTTCTGATTGATGATTGCGTGGAGCGTGTGGGCGAGATCGCTCAACAGCTCCTCACAGGCAGTTTATGCCAAACTTGATGGCCAGACTTGAATGCCAAACCTGAATGCCAGACTTGAAGAAAGGAGCCGGAATGCCTTTTCCTAAAAATGAATCAGAGTCGCCGGTTCAAGCCGACGCTCGTAAAAACGCGCTTCGCTCGCTAGGCCTCATCAATCCCATTATTGCGGCGCTAGATGTCGATTCTATTCAAGATTGCCTGCGCATCGCCGATTCCTTGAAGGGCAAAATTGGCGCTTTCAAAGTTGGACCTCGCTTGGTCGTTCGTTACGGAGCCGATCTCATTCAAAAACTTTCAAAAAGTGCTCCGGTTTTTGTCGACAACAAGTACCTCGATATTCCCAGTACGATGGAGTCTGCCATTCGCGCGACCTTTGAGGCGGGGGCCACTCTCGCAACTGTCCATGCCGGCTGCGGTCCCGAAGCCCTTCGGCGCCTCGCCAAAATTGAGTCAGAGTTGAACGCCATTCGACCGTTTCAGATTCTTTCCGTGACAATTCTCACGAGCTTTTCTCCGGAGACCCTGCCGCCCAACTTGAGCTCCATTGCAATTGCCGAACAGGTTGAAATGCTCGCACGTTCAGTGATCGAATGCGGAATGGCGGGCCTCGTTTGCTCGCCGCATGAGGCAACGTTGCTTCGCTCAAAATTTCCGACTTCATTTCTCGTTACGCCAGGTGTACGCATGCAGGGCGATGCCGTCGACGATCAAAAGCGGGTCGATCAAAAGCGCGACGATCAAAAGCGGGTCGACACGCCTTACGATGCACTTCGAAAAGGCGCATCGGCACTGGTTGTCGGGCGCCCGATTATCGAAGCCAAAGATCCTCTCGCCGCACTCGAAAAAATTCTCTCATCGATTCAGGAGGCCTGATTATGAAGGCTCGTCATTCCAAAGGTTCATCGAGTTCCCACATGCCTGCTCGCGGTGCCACGAACAGCCCGGCTCGCGGAGGCCGCCTAGCTGCAAAAAGTGGCGCAAAAGCTCCCGCGGCTCCGAGCAAATCGGGCGGACGATCAAGCGGAAAATCTCGCCCAGGTGGTTCGCACGCAGGCGGCAAACGCGCAGCTCCTGTCGAGCGCAACGCGGCCGGTGGACGCGAACCGCAAAAAAGATCACGTTGGGTGATCGGAATCCATTCGGTCGTCGAAGCGCTGTTAATGCGCCCGAAAAAAGCCGACGAAATCTGGCTCAAGGAAGATTTCCTCTCTTCGCAAGCACTCCGCGAAATCGCCGAAACCGCACAGCGCTGGAGAATCAAGGTCGTAACAAGGTCGCTCTCTCAGCTCGATCTGTTGGGGTCAGGTCACCAAGGTGTTGCCATTGCGATGTCGCAGACACCTCAACTTGACTGGGAGTTACTCAAAACTCCGGGCAAAAAAATCGTGATGGTCCTTGATGGAATTGAGGACGTACACAATCTCGGCTCCGTGCTTCGAACCGCATGGCTCACAGGTGTTTCGGGCGTGATCATTCCAGCTGATCGCGCGGTTGGCCTCACGCCGACGGTGTGCAAAATTGCGAGTGGCGGAGCCGAGCACGTGCCAGTCGATGCGCACCCAAATTTGCCGTCGATTCTCAAAGAGCTCAAAGACGCAGGCTTTTGGATTTACGGATTGAGCGAAAAAGGAAAGTCACTTCCATGGCAGCTCAAGCTTCCCGAAAAGGTCGCCTGGGTGATTGGCTCGGAAGGAAGCGGAATTCGCATTCCAACTGAGCGTGCGTGCGACGAGCTGGTTCGTATTCCGCAAGTGGCCACCGGGTCTAGTTACAACGCATCTATCGCCGCTTCAATGGCGCTCATGGAAACATGCCGCCAATTTGAGCACCTCACGTAAGCGCCACACGCGTTAGTTTGTTAGAAGTCCAAGATTACGTTTGACGGGTGCGATTCAGATCAAGTAGATATGGCCCTTACTGTAATAGGGAGACCTAGTTTTTATCGATTTTTCGGAACGATTTTGGAAACAAAACCGGGTCGAAAGATTCACAGTCATCGATTCGGCAACGAGTCGCTGATGACGTCGACGCAGCTGCGTGAGCAATTGTGTCGAATAGGAGCTAGCTTCATATAACGGTGGTTAATTTAAAGATTCTCGCGAATTCGCGTGAACTTTTGAAACTTCCGTTTTATAGAGTTTGTCTCATCTTGTGCTGGCTTAGCTCAATTGGTAGAGCAGCTGATTTGTAATCAGCAGGTTGCGGGTTCGAGTCCCATAGTCAGCTATCCTTTTTACGGTCGTTTATTCAGTTTGATTATTTTGGAGAGATACCCAAGTGGCTAACGGGGGCAGACTGTAAATCTGCTGGCTCTGCCTTCGCAGGTTCGAATCCTGCTCTCTCCACCACTTTTCGGCTCCAAGACCGTGCGCAGTTTCTGCCTAAGTCAGCAAGTCGGAACGACATATCAATCTGAAGTTTCGATCGCAACAGGTCCTCTTACAGTAAGCTTTTACAGTTTTTCAGTTTTGAATTTGGTTTGGGCGGGAGTAGCTCAATTGGCTAGAGTATCAGCCTTCCAAGCTGAGGGTTGCGGGTTCGAGACCCGTCTCCCGCTCCATTTTTCAAATTCGTGAGCCGAAAAACTTCGAACGAACGCTGCCCATGTGGCTCAGTGGTAGAGCACGCCCTTGGTAAGGGCGAGATCGTGGGTTCGATTCTCACCATGGGCTCCATCTCATGAGTCTGGCCTCTTGGCTAAACTTGAGAGAATTGCGGCGGGTGTTCGTTGAGGAATTTCGTGAAATTTGTGGTCCTTGAGATAAGGAAGCAAACGAAGCGGGATGTTGTGAAGCTAGCTTTGAAGGTGTTTTCTGCTCGAATTTGCGGCTTTTAAAGCAGCAAATGAGAGAGGTGCTCCGATGAGTTTCAATTTGAATGTGAATTGGATGCGAAAGCGTTTATTGAGCAGTCGGTTGTAAGTTTGTTTTTACAACTATGAGCTTCAAGTCTGCAGAAGTCAGATTAGAAGACTGTGTTCGAATGAAGATCTGGCTTGAGATATGAATCTGAAAC
>JAYVND010000016.1:0-2483 GCA_043758635.1 Bdellovibrionales bacterium | reverse complement strand
CTCGGGAAATCAAAAGGAATTTGTGAGTTCTGCATTGCGGCTTCAAGAGTCTTTGCTTGATTGAGATATTCGCTCGTCTCGGCTTTCTCCTTTTTGTTCTGCATGGCGAGCGCTTGGCTTGAAATTTTGATGCCGGTTGCCGTCGCTCGCAGTTGCTGGTTCATGATGTGTACGATGACTCCAAGCGATTGGGCGGTGAGCTTCGCTGCGCCGCCAGGCGATACTGCGTGCGAGTAGGATTTAATTTGCTCTCCAACTTGGTCGAGTTCGTTTGCGTAGTCGTAAAGTGAGGTGTTCATTGCAATGCCATCTGCGGCGACTTGATCGGTTTCTCGTTGCGAGTCCTGATCGATTGAGACGGGGACTGTGCCGTAGGCGTTGTTTAAATGGTCTACGAAATTTTTGGCGGTCGTAATATTCTGGTAGAGTCCAGGGTCGATGTGGATTCCGTGCGTTTGTGCCATTTGGAGTGAGTCATTGATTCCCTTATTTATCTCCTTCAAAAGGCCAAGAGAGTCCTCGGCATTGCTTAAGAGCTGCTCAAGTTGCATGAGCTGTTCGAGAGCGTTCGCTAGAATCTGCATGAGGACCGCCACATCTCCGCCGAACATATCGGCTTGGGCGGAGATGGGCGTTGAGATCAGGGTCATGGCTGCGAGAGCGATTGTCGAATGCAGAATCAGTTTCTTAATTCTCATTCAACATCCTTAATTTTGAGTGATAGGTTGGGTACGCGCTCCTGCTCCCTCAGGGTAGCGAGTGCTTGCTAGAGTTAAGAGCTCAAGGCTTGAGAGATTCTGCGTTTCGTTTTTGATTCTCTCAAGCAGCGCCAAATCTTGAGGATCGGTGGTGAAGAGCCAATACTCAAGTGGAGTCGATTCAATGCGAACGATTTGTCTTTTGTCTTCACACAACAGAAAACTCTCGGAGAACTTGCCCTTCACTGATTCAAGCGACGCGATGAGCGCCATCTCACGCTCATTGAGTTGAAGTGCCTCTTGAATACTGTTTTGATCAGCCCCCTTCTGTTTTAGGATCCACTTGACCGATGAGTTCGGCATGATAGCACTCGCAACGCGGCTCTTAGAGAAGTCATCGATCGTTTGGGAAATCGCAATCGCCGACGCTCGGTATTTTCGGAAAGTTCGGAACACACTTCCCACAAATTGGGCCGCCGCCTCATCCTCTAGAATTTTCCAGCACTCATCAAACACCGTAAACTTCATGATCGTTCGATCTTTCTGCACCTCCCGCCAGATGAGATCGGTGATCATGAGAAGGCAGACGGATTGTAGTTCCGGGTGAGCGTCGAGGTTTTTCATATCAAAGCAGACGAAATCCCGTGAGATCTCAATCGTCGTCGGTCGATCGACGAACCGTCCGAATGGAGAATCCTCACACCACAACGATAGGATACGGCCGAGCTTCTGAATTGTGACGTCGGTATGCAAAAGCAGACGTGATCGTAAATTGCGGAGTTGCGGTGATTCATCCTCGCTCAGTGTTTCTTGAATCAACTTTTCAAGCTCTGCCTTCTCCAGTCGCCCGAGGGATGAATGCCCGTGGTCTTTCGTCATGAGCTCCACCAGAGCCACCAAAAATTTTACTTTTCTGTCCCAGTTCTCGGTATCAGTTGGGTCGAGCCCGTCCGTTGAGAACGGGTTGATGGACATGCCCTCTTTGATTCCAAGTTCCACGTATTCGCCGCCGAGATTCTCGCAGATCTTTTTATAGCTTCCGCCGATATCGAGGATGAAGACTTTTGGACGCGAATTCAGCATTTGGGCTAGGAGCGAATTGGTGAAATACGATTTTCCGGCTCCACTTCCGCCGCTGACGATCATGTTGGAATTGGTGAGCTCTCTCGAGAACGGATCAAACGTAAAGAGAGAACCTTCCCTTGTCCGCATGAGCACGTTTGGCACTTCATGCCCTCTCCATCCGCCAAAGATCGGAATCAGATCCGTGAGGTTACTGGTTGAGAGCTTGATGGCTCGCTCCCGAGATCGCGCATTGGGGAGCGAGTATTGGCTAAAAATATCGAATGCCGCATGCGTCTCAACCATTCCCTCAGCACCACCTAGGCCACGGATAGCCTGAAGCGTCTGTGAGAGTTGTGAATCAAGCTCGAATTCGTTGGAGGATCTCAAAGTCACGTTGAGTGAAACTTTAAAAACCTTCTCCCTTCCTTGAATGATGTCAGAGAGCATCGACTCGATGTCGGTGAGTTTTGCTTGGGCATCTAAATCACTGACGCCTTTTTTACCGACAACTGACGAGTAGGCAATGCGGCGCTGGATGCCGAGTGAGGCGATCTCTTTTTCTTGATCTAGAGCATCGATTGACAGATGAAGACTTGAATTGAACGGCAAAGCTCGCAGAGCCTCTGCCATTCCGGCGAACGTTCGCTCTGGCAAATTCTTGAGCGACACCACTTTATGAAAAACGTCGCCCACCACAAAATGATCAAGGCCGATGACGAC
>JAYVND010000015.1:0-2484 GCA_043758635.1 Bdellovibrionales bacterium | reverse complement strand
GTATTCCCGTCCTCACAGGGCTCGACACTCGTCGCATCGTGATGCGCTTGCGAGATGCTGGCACCCCATGGGGTGCGCTCGTTGCGGCCTCATCGGTTGAAGAAGCCAAAGCGAGAGCCGAACCACTAATCAATGAGAAAAAGAAATTAGACATGGATTGGGTCTTCGGCGTGACTCGCAAGAACCTCGAAGTGCGCAAAGGTGAAAAGGCCAACGGACCTCGCGTGGCAATTCTCGATTACGGCTGCAAAGAAAACACGCTTCGCGAGTTGCAAAAGCAATCTTCTGACGTTGCGATTTTCCCAAGCCGCGCAACTGCCGATGCGATACGCGACTGGAATCCATCCGGCATTCTGCTCTCAAATGGCCCGGGTGACCCGAAAGACGTACGTGACGCGACCGCAACCGTTCGTTCACTGTTGGGTTGGCGGCCGATCATGGGCATCTGCATGGGGAATCAGATTCTCTCGATGGCTTTGGGCGCGAAGACATTTAAATTAAAGTTTGGTCACCGGGGAGGAAATCATCCGGTCAAAGACATGATGCTGAATCAGATTTATGTGACATCACAGAACCACGGTTATGCGGTCGATGAAAAGTCACTTCCAAGTGATGTGAAGGTGAGCCATACGAATCTGAACGACGGAACGGTTGAAGGAATTGAATGCAAAACAAAAAAATGCTTCAGCGTTCAGTACCATCCGGAAAGTCATCCTGGGCCCCGCGAGGCACGGATCCTATTTGACCACTTTTTAAACGGACTTTGAAAATGTCATCACATGACGAATTGTCGAAGATTGAGAATCAGAAGCTTGCGAGCGAAATGAATTCGCCCGCGACTGGAAGTGCAGTCCACACCAATGCAACAGTTGGCCGGGCGTCAACGCGAGTCGAATCGAAGACGGAGTTACAGGGAATGTACGACGAAATGATGGATCGCCTCACATTGTACTTTACGGGAGATAAATTCCGTAGCGACGTGGCAAGTGCGAAAAAAGAATTTTTCGATGAAGCCGGCGTGATGGACGAAGAGAATCAAGCGTTCGAGATGCGCATGACGCAATTCTTGGAATGGTACCTTTTCACTCGCCTACTTTCAGGCGTCGGCATGACGCCTGCTCAGTACGCTTTGCAGATTCCCGATTTCGAAATGAAACCGGAGGAGCGTCCTGCATTTGAGAACCTGGCAAACACGCAGCACGGACTTTTCGAGTTTCTCAAAATCCGCGGTGATGATATCCACATCAAAGATCTCTTCAATAATAAAAAGATCGTGATTCACGACTCGCCCATCCGTATCGGCTTCAGCCGCGAAGAAATTTTCGATGCGCGCTTGATCTCAGACGGTGAGCACTATCATTTTTCTCGAGGCTTCTGCTTTCACCCTTCGGAAGCGAGCAAATACATTTTGAGTGAAACGAAAAAGTTCAGTAAGGCGAGCGACACTCCTGCGCTCGAAGCCTTTATGCTTCGCTTAATGAAGATGCGTTACAAGTATGAGCAGTATCGTCACTTGAAGCTCGAGTACATCTATACGAACGAGAAAAAAGTAAAATTCTGACACTGGAGTTTGCGTGCCCAAAATTCAAAATCTCAAAAAAGTTGTCATTCTCGGTTCGGGCCCGATTGTCATCGGGCAAGCCTGCGAGTTTGATTACTCGGGAACGCAAGCTTGCAAAGCGCTGATGGCCGAAGGGCTCGAGGTCATCTTGGTGAACTCGAATCCCGCAACAATTATGACAGATCCCGATCTCGCGACTCGAGTTTACATCGAGCCACTCACGGTGCCATTCGTCGAAAAGATTCTCGAAAAAGAGCGCCCCGATGCCGTGATTCCGACGCTCGGCGGACAGACGGCGCTCAATCTTGCGCTTGCGCTCGAAGACCAAGGCATCCTTAAAAAACTCGGCATCAAACTGCTTGGTGCGACGCCGACCGTGATTCGTGCGGCCGAAGATCGCGAAATCTTCCGCGATATTCTTGATCAAGTTGGCGCAAAGTACCCTAAGAGCGCTATGATCCGCACCTACGAACAAGCGATGAAGTCGGCAGACCAGATCGGCTTCCCGATGATACTTCGCCCGAACTTCACCCTCGGGGGCGGTGGTGGGGGAGTTGCGTACAATCTCGAAGAGTACCAGACGATGATCACGCGCGCCCTTCGTGAGAGCCCGACATCCGAGTGCCTCGTCGAAGAGAGCATTCTCGGTTACAAAGAGTTTGAGCTCGAAGTCATGCGCGATGCTGCTGGCACGTTTGTGATTATTTGCTCAATCGAAAACTTCGATCCATGCGGTGTGCACACAGGTGACAGCATCACTGTGGCGCCGCAACAGACGCTCACTGACAACGAATACCAAGACATGCGCGATGAAGCTCGCAAGATTGTCAATGCGGTAGGCCTTGAGACAGGTGGCGCAAATATACAGTTCGCTTGTCATCCAACAACAGGTGAGCGCGTCGTTATTGAAATGAATCCTCGAG
>JAYVND010000014.1:0-2485 GCA_043758635.1 Bdellovibrionales bacterium | reverse complement strand
AGGCATCTAACGTCCGTTCGTTTTTTACAAGTCTCTCGAGCACATCAGAAAATTCAGTCTTAGCGGCAGCACGAATCATTTGTGCTTCCGCAATTTTTGCGGCGATTCCCCGAACTCCAGCCGTCGCGAATTCGGCAGCAACCCCAGTTGCGCGCACCGCTATCCGTGCCGTCGCGATGGGAACGGTCACCGGCGAAAGCATCAATCCTTTGGCGGCTCGCAACCCCGCCTCCATTGCCAACACCCCTCGGGCAGCAAGCGTCACTTCAGAGCCAGCGGTGAGCGCTGCCCCTGCTCCAGAAGTTAAAGCCGTGCTGAGAATTGCACCCGCCGCGTGCGAGATGAACTCGCAAACAACCGCTGCTTGGGAGTCAGCGTTCAAGCACATGAAGCCTTTTGCTTCTTTTTGCAAGAGCGCCGTGACAAGAGCCACGGGGTCATCAATCGCCCTCACGTAACTCACAAGCGCGCTAATTCCGTGAGCCGTCGATACAACGAGATCACGACCCGATTGGATCACCGCCATCGATCCAGCGCTTTCTAAACAAGAATTATATGCATCCATCTGCGCGCCGTAACCGATCCACTGCAGGAAGCCAGACGGCTTTACCGGCGTTGCGCAAGGATGCTTTCTTAAGTTATCCTCTGCATGTTGCTCGACTGATGTCATTCCCGAAATAAAGGCGCCCTTAATTCCGTTTGCCCATGTCTTAATCGCGTCTTCGCCGCCCATCATGCAACTGCGAAGCGAGCCGCTCAGAAATTTTACACCATACGGTGCGACTCCACGTTTGCCGTCAGCTATCGCTGCGTCTGAGCATTCTTTTGCCGTCGGAATAGGGAAAAAAGATTGTTGATCCAATCCACCCACCGGAGAGTTGACCGTCGAGGCTCGAACTGTCTCAGACGAAAATTCGCTCGTAGACACTCCATCGACTTTCGAATCTTGTGAAGCCACCATTCGCGAAACTTTGACCGCCGACGCATTTTGCGTCGATCGTTGCGTAACATCCGACATGACTTTGTCGAGAATGCGTTCTTTTTCATTTCTGTCTGTTTCAAATCGTCCATCGATCGAAACCGAGATCTGCCAAACGCGACCTTCTTCGGCCCAAATTCTTTCAGACAACTGCACCTCTCCTCGAGGAGTGGGCAAGGTCATCTGCGTTGCACCGTAAACTCGCCCGTCAAACTGCGAGACCGAGGCCAAAACATTTTGCATCGTCGAGGAATCGAGGTTGAGGACTGTCGATCGACTGCGAGTGGCATCGCTTACGAAATTCCGATGCAGATAGAGGCCCGCTTCGAACTTCGAAAGACTTGATCCGTATTCGACGACTAAAATTGTGAGGTGACGGGAGCGATGTTCAAGCAAGAGGCGATCGGGTGCCGGGTGGCTAACGATCCACTCCCTGCTTGAAAGCGACACTCTCAGATGCGGTGACTGCCAGGCAGAGCTCACGCCTGAGCGAGCCTTTACCGCACTGACAGAGTTTGCAAAAGCGAAACTCGATGCAATGAGGATTACCAAAAACGTAAACAATCTTGATGACATGATCACTCCCAGTCGTCTCATCGGCAATTCGTTTGCCATTGAAGAGACGAGATCTGGAACGATTTTTAGACCTTAGACATCCCACTCCACCCAGTCCCACACAACTCCCGTTCTCATTCCTCGCCTGAGAGGGTCTGCTTCGCCTCACGAATGCCAAAATCGAGCTGCAACTCGACCAATGTCACGAAGGGTGTTCGGAGAATTTCTTAAGACCATCCAGGACAAA
The DNA here is from genome assembly GCA_043758635.1 of Bdellovibrionales bacterium. Taxonomy (GTDB): domain Bacteria; phylum Bdellovibrionota; class Bdellovibrionia; order Bdellovibrionales; family JAMPXM01; genus JAYVND01. Next base: position 704 of record JAYVND010000014.1, on the reverse strand, counting down.
GCCGATGTACCCTCAACTCTCCAACTTGCATCCTTTGTGGAGAGCGAAGCGAAGGAGTGCCATCCGCACGCGGAATCAGGAGCGGCAAAATGAGCAAATTTAAAATGTCGTTGATCGTTATCGCGCTCTCCTTATCCATGGGGTACCAAAATGCGTTCGCCCAGACGGTGACCGAAGTCATCGTGTGGCAACCAGAGGCTGGCGGAATTAAATACATAATTCCAAAAGTGCCCGGCATCAGCCCCGAGCAATTCGTCAAAAATTATATGCGCAATTTGCGGGCGAGTGCAACTTACAGCGAGATGCAAAACGCCCAGTTCGTACGATTGTCGACGGCACCAAGAACTTTCTCTGAACTTCCCGCATCCACGACTGCACATCCTAATGTTCAAGTTGTCCTAAATCGGCCGAAACAAATGGTCGATGGCGTGCGCCGGATGCAGACCGATGCGGCAACCGGAAAAAGCGAATTGGTGCGTATAAACAGTGCTTATTTAAAAACAGCGATGGAATCTTTTGAGAAAGAAGGGGCACGACTCTTTGCCACTCCCGTCGGCCTAGAAACTGTTTTGAATCCGCAGCAGATGAGTCAGTTTCGCAAACGGCTCAATCAGATGGACGGCCAATTGGGCGTGGGCGGAGACGATGCTCATCCTCGAACTTGGGGGCAACACGACACCAGCAAAACTCTTGGCGATATCAGC
>JAYVND010000013.1:0-2491 GCA_043758635.1 Bdellovibrionales bacterium | reverse complement strand
AAGACAATATCTTTTACGTTGGGCAGGCGGCTTTGAATCGAAGTGCGAATAAAGTCTTCGAAACTTGCTTCAACTTTTTTATGCTGCATCATCGATTCAGTCGATTCATTGTGCGCCATCGACCAAGTTGAGATCATCAACAGAACAAAAAATAAAACCGAAATGTACTTCATTTACCCACCCTGTTGATCAAAGCTGATTCGTTGCCAATGCAGTCGTCTAGGACTGTGTGCAGCTTGTCAAATTCTGAGCGAATTCGCAACTCATCACATAGACCAGATACGCGCTTCCCACCGCACTTGGTTTATAATACATACCCTATTCATACCTTTGATCGGGTCAACATTCACGGTGAATGTTCATATCCAGAATGCACGGTCAGAAGACACGGTCAAAACGCACGGTCAATTTCGAAAGTTTGAAGCGGAGGAGATAAGATGGGAATTCGTACGCGTCTGGATCACTTGCTTGGCGAGAAACTAGGGCCAGTTCGAGAGCGTGTGCGCGAAAAACTTCCTGCTGGGCTCAAGACACTGCTTCGAGAACTGCGACAAAATCCCCGCCTCTTAGGAGGGATTGTCGAAGAGAGCAGTCCATGGCTCAGTCGCCAGGTGTTGGGTGCTGCGTCAAATTTGGCAGAGCCGTTTGTGGCGGCAATGGGTTTGAGTGTTATCGAACTTGGTGAAGAGTCCATCACGGTTTCGATGCCGGGTTGGTGGCGTAATCAGGGAGAGCTCGGCGTGATTCACGTCGGTGCCCTTTGTACATTGACCGAATTCACCTCAAGAATCTATTGGGAGCACCACTTGGATCTGCGCCGATCCGAGATGATTTTGAGCGGTTTGCAGGTTCGACCGGTTGGTGGAACGAGGCAGCGCGGACTCAATCATATCAAAGGTGCATTGAAGGCTCGCTACCATATCTCAACTGCAGAGCGCGAGAACGTGCTTCATCGCTTGCGGGCGAAGGGGATTGCTGAGTTAGACTCTGAAATCTCAGTTTACGACGAAGGAAAGAAGCTAGTGGCGGAAGTGCAACTCGAGTGGCGCTTCGCTCGGCAGCTGTCGCTCGGAACGATCGCGCAGGCAGAGACCGGAACGAGCGCGCAGGCAGAGACCGGAACGAGCGAATAAGAAGGCAGTGATGCTGAATCGCGCGAGTTTCGATCACCATTTTTGCTGGGAGCTTTGAAATTGGGACATTTGAAAGTGAGATTGCACGATGCATGAATCTGAAATGAATGCCGGAGTGAGTGCGGGCCCAGCCCTTGAGTCTTCGATCGACATCGGATCAGTAGATTTTAAACAAAATATGTTGGCCATGAAGTCGATGGTCAATGAATGGCGCACGCGAGTGGACCACGTCAAAATGGGCGGCGGCGCAGACTCAATGGCGAAACATAAGTCTCGCGGAAAGCTCACGGCTCGCGAACGCATTGACGGCCTCTGTGATCCGGGCACCGCATTTTTAGAATTCTCCACGCTCGCCGCATGGGAAATGTACGATCAGTCTGCACCCGGTGCCGGAGTGGTGACGGGCATGGGAGTCATTTCGGGCCAAGAATGTGTGATTGTGGCCAACGATGCAACTGTCAAAGGTGGCACCTATTTTCCGATGACTGTTAAAAAGCATTTGCGCGCGCAAGAGATTGCTCTCGAAAATGGCCTGCCTTGCATTTACCTTGTCGACTCGGGCGGAGCGTTTTTGCCTCTGCAAGCCGAGGTTTTTCCGGATCGTGATCACTTCGGTCGCATCTTTTACAATCAAGCTCGAATGTCGGCCCGCGGTATCACGCAGGTGTCGGTTGTCATGGGCAGTTGCACCGCCGGCGGCGCTTACGTACCGGCGATGAGTGATGAGAACGTGATCGTTAACGGCAACGGCACGATCTTCTTAGGCGGACCGCCGCTCGTCAAAGCGGCGACTGGCGAAGTTGTAACGGCACAAGAACTGGGTGGCGGCCATGTCCACTGTGAAGTGAGCGGTGTGACCGATCATTTGGCGGATGACGATGCTCACGCGCTTGAAATCACGCGCGACATCGTTGCAAATTTAAATAAACAAAAAATTACGCACTTCAAGACGACTCCGGTTGAAGAGCCTTTGTTCAAAGCCGAAGAGCTCTACGGCGTGATTCCGGCTGACTCGCGCACGCCGTTTGATGTTCGCGAGGTGATCGCGCGCATTGTCGACGGCAGCAGAATGCACGAGTTTAAGCCGAGTTACGGCAAAACGCTGGTGACGGGGTTCGCGCGCATTTTCGGAATGCCAGTGGGAATCATCGCGAACAATGGAGTTTTGTTTAGCGAGAGCGCTTTGAAGGCAGCCCACTTCATCGAACTTTGCGAGCAGCGAAATATTCCGCTCGTGTTTTTGCAAAATATCACGGGCTTCATGGTCGGAAAAAAATACGAGAACGAGGGCATCGCAAAGCACGGTGCAAAAATGGTGATGGCGGTTTCCAATGCGCACGTACCAAAGTTCACCGTCA
>JAYVND010000012.1:0-7853 GCA_043758635.1 Bdellovibrionales bacterium | reverse complement strand
ACGATTGCGACAGACGTTCATTTTCATGACACTTATTTCGTTGTCGCCCATTTCCATTACGTGATGGTGGGCGGAACGTTGATGGCGCTAATGGGTGGTACGTACTACTGGTGGCCAAAGATGTTCGGTAAGATGACGAGCGACGTCTTGGGGCGCTGGTCTTTCATCTTTATCTTTATCGGTTTCAACGTGACGTTCTTCCCGCAGTTTATTTTGGGATCAATGGGTATGCCACGTCGTTACTTTGATTACCTTCCAGAGTTTGAGCCGCTCAATCGAATCTCTTCGATCGGTGCTTACATGATCGGCACCGGATTCTTAATCGCGCTCTACACACTGATTCACTCGTTTTACAGGGGTGAGGACGCTCCCGACAATCCGTGGGGAGGAAAGACGCTTGAGTGGACCACTCAAACTCCTCCACCGCACGAGAACTTCAAGACAACTCCAACTGTGACGGCAGGGCCTTATGAGTACCGCTAAACCAGCGAACGGACCCACAAAACATATCGAACACCATCACGCGCATCATTTTGATTCGGCCGAGCACGAATACGTAACGGCGAAACAAGGCGTCTGGCTGTTTCTCTGCACCGAGATCTTGATGTTCGGTGGACTCTTCGTTGCTTATTTAATTTATCACCGCATCTACCCTGAAGTGTTCACGGTTGGATCAAAATTCACCGACTGGCGCTACGGCTCGTTGAATACGATTGTGCTTTTGACGAGCTCGTTGACGATGGCGATGGGAATTCACAACGTCCAAATTGGCAAAAACGACAAAGCATTCATGAATCTTTTTATCACGGTGCTTTGCGGTTGCGGCTTCATGTTTATTAAGTACCTCGAGTACTCGCACAAGATTCATGAAGGTCTCTTACCGGGTTCGTGGTTCCACGGAAACTTCGAAGAGCTCCACCACATGACGGGCCTCGAAATTCCAAAAAATTTGGCGCTCTATTTCTCGTTTTACTACATGATGACCGGCCTTCACGGGATTCACGTACTGATCGGAATGTGCTTAATTATCTGGACAATGATCCGACTCAAACGCGGCGAATTCAGTCCCGATCACTACACGGCGCTCGAAGGTGTTGGACTCTTCTGGCATTTGGTCGATTTGGTTTGGATTTATCTCTTCCCACTTCTCTACCTGGTTTCGTAAGGGGTCGAAAATGTCGAATAATACTTCTGCTCCTCACGCGAATCCGAACCCGTCACGTCCAACTCCAAACTCGGGATCCGGACATGCGCCTGGTCAAGGTCACGCATCGGCGAATCATTCAGACTCGCACGCGGATGATCATGGCAGCGGCCACCACATCGTACCCGCGTCGACGTTTTATAAAGTTTTCGCAGCGCTGATTTGCCTGACGTTTTTGACGGTTGCGGCTTCACGCATCGACATGGGCTTCTTCAACGACATCGTGGCCTTTGGGATCGCGACCGTAAAGGCAGGCCTTGTTTTGGCGATCTTCATGCACTTGAAATATGACGACATGATGAACCGCGTGGTGATCGGCTGCGCATTCTTCTTTCTGGTTGTTCTGTTTTTCTTCTGCGAGATCGATCAAATCACACGTGTGGTTTATCACAGCGGACTGTAATCCGAGGTGCCCTTCGGCACGATAATCCGACGTGCCTTTCGGCACGATAATCCGACGTGCCTCGGTCACGATAAGCTGACGTGCCTTCGGGCACGATATTCCTAGCGCGAACGCGCTTCTTGCCGTGCTTCGGAGAGTGCGCTAAGACTGGCCATCTCGGGAATTCTGATTCAATCGGAGTTTTGATTGCACGAACAAAAGCTGTGAACGAATAAGTGCCCGACTTGCCACTGAAGATCCACTGACGATCAACTGAAGATCCAGGGAAGAGCCAGTGAAGAGCCAGTTAGGACAAGTTTGATGCGACTGTATCTAGACCTCACAAAATCGGGGATCGTGGCCTTCACGCTCGTCAGCGGACTTGCCGGTTTTGCGTTGAGCATCGCGCCTTACGAGAGTTGGGACTGGATGAAGCTCCTGTTCACGCTCGCTTCACTCTATTTTCTATCGTCAGGAAGCTTCGCGCTCAATCAGGCGCAAGAACATAAAATCGATTTAAAGATGCCTCGCACTGAGGGGCGCCCAATTCCGAGTGGAAGAATTTCGGTGTCGCAAGCGTATATACTCGGTTTGGGTTATGTGGTCATCGGTGGATTTTTCGGTGCACTCGTCAATGAGCAAACGTTTTGGCTCGGAATCGCAACCGTCGCGCTCTACAATATTCCATATACGCTTTTCTGGAAAAAGCGCTGGGCATTCGGCGCAGTTCCCGGCGCAATTCCCGGAGCGATGCCGGTTGTGATTGGCTATGCGGCGAACGCAACTTCGCTTCTAACACCCGAAATTGTGTACGCTTTTACGATCATGTTTTTGTGGCAGATGCCACATTTTTGGTCGCTCGCAATTCGTTTCAAAGATGATTACGCAAAAGGTGGGATTCCTGTATTGCCGGTAAAAATTGGAACGGAGCGCACACTTTTTCACATGGGCCTTTACACATTTGCCTACGTTGGACTTGCGGTTGCTTCGCCGTTTTTCACAAGTGCGTACTTTGCCTACGGACTTGTCGTTTTGCCGTTTGCTTTCAAAGTACTGTACGAATTTTTCCGTTACTATCAGGCCGGCGCAAGTAAGCGCTGGTTGCCCTTTTTCTTATGGACGAACTTTAGCGTCTTGGTATTTTTGATCGCGCCAGTTATCGATAAATGGCACCGCTTTATGATGCAGTCGTTCTGACGAACGCATCTGAGCGAGTGTTGTCCCTCGGCCGCATCTTTGCGGATTCGAGAGATGCAGAACTGCGCCGCGAAAGTTTTGGAGATCAATCATGGAATCCACTTTGAACGCGTCCCTCAATGCTTCTGCAAATAATGGAGTGTTAAAAAACGGGTCGCCAGTGAGTGCGACATCACTCAGTTCAAAATCTGCCGCGTCTCAAATTTCCACCGATCACGTCCCTCAGGCGTTCTTCAATGTTGTACGGGTGCTACTTGTTTTAATTGTGTTGCTAATGGCTTTAGGAGCCGCAGTCCGCACGATGAATGCGGGCCTTTCCTGCCCTGATTGGCCTCTCTGTTTTGGTCAGGTGATTCCTGAGTTCCATACCGGGGTTTATTTCGAATTTATTCACCGCGCCTACGCGGGTCTTGTGGCTTTGATCTTTATGGCAACCGCCGTTTACGCTCTCCGCTCAAAGGTTTTACCGCGCACGGTGAAGATCGCCGCAGCGTGCGGACTCTTCGCGCTGATTCTGCAAATCATCATGGGTGGGCTCACGGTGTTGCTATTGGTCAGAGCGGTGATTGTGACGGGGCATTTGGTCTGCGCGACATTCTTCTATATGTCGGTGCTAGCGATGTATTTTTACGCGCGTCCTGCCATCGAGCGAAACCGCAAACTTGCGCCTCAAAGTCTTGCGCGAATCACTGGGTTTTTTGCGATTGTGACTTTTCTGCAAATTGTTGTCGGCGGATTCGTCGCATCGACTTACGCCGGATCGGTTTGTGTTGATTGGCCACTGTGCAATGGGCAGTGGGTTCCGACTTGGGCAGGCCCGATTGGGTTGCAGATTTCGCATCGTTTTCTCGCGTACTTCTTGTCGGTCTGCTTGCTCGCATACGCGCTTCTAATTCAATCGATGCGGAAGATTGAAGGCAAGACCTGGATGACGAATCAAGTGTTGTGGTTGAGTCGTTTGAGCGCTTTCATAGTGGTGATGCAAGTGGGGGTGGGAGTTGCAAATCTTCTGCTGTACATTCCGCCATCGGTCACGGTTCTTCATCAGACGATGGCCATTATTTTGCTCACGGTGAATTTGCGCGCATACTTTGTTGCACGTCAAATCACCCGCCCGCTTTCCCTCGCTGTAGGTTGAGCCGTTCAGGCTGCTTTGCTTTCAGAGCTTAACGGCTTTGCTTTCAAAGCTTAACGCCAGAAATTAACGCCAGAAATTAACGCCAGATAGTCATAGCAACAGGTCGCCAGCATGAGTTGAGCAACTACAGGTCAAATACGGCGGAGATCTTCTGGAGTGTCCACTTGGCGAAATGGTGAAGCAGCCCGAAAAGCGGGAATCGCCTCGCAATTTTCGCTAATTCTTCTGAGTGTCGGATAATCCTCGACAGCCACACCAAATCTTTCGGCCGCAAAAAGTTGCGGCACCAAAAAGCAATCAGCTGAAGTCGGCGATTCGCCTAAACAAAAAGTAGTGTTGAGCGGTTGAATGAGCCGTTCGAGCGCTGTAAGCCCATTGTGAATCCAAAGCTGTGTCCATTCATTTTTTTGATCCTGTGTGGCTCCAAACATTTTAGTGAGCTCGGAAAATGTTTTTAAGTTAAAGAGTGGTTGCATTCCGCTGTTGATGATTTCGCAAATCTGGATGCAGAGCGCGCGTTGCACGCTGTCTTTCGGAAAAAGCTGAGTTTGTGGATGTTTGTGATCCAAATAGTCTAGAATTGCCATCGATTGCGCAATCACGACGGGAACTTTTGACTCTGAATTTCGTTCTACAAGTGTCGGCACTTGGCGTATCGGGTTGAGGCCTTCGTACCACTCTTGCAGCTGTTCGCCTCCCCCGTTGAGCAGGTGAACAGAATGGTAATCAAACTCAATCTGTTTCAAATGCATAGCGATGCGCACGCGGTACGAAGCGGAGCTGCGAAAATAATTATAGAGCGTGTAATGTGAATCTGCCGCCATGATTGACTCCTTGTGCGATGAGTTACAGGAGTACCAGCTTGCCGAGTTCTGGACAAGGGTTCGGCACCTGAGTAAAACCAAGTCAATTGGACCTGAGGAGGCGTGCATGAAATTGGGAACTCTGAAAAACCCACACCGACGTGATGGCGATCTTGTCGTGGTGAGCCGGGACAATAAGCGTGCTGTGCGCGCGACAAATGTGGCGCCAAGTCTCCGTGAAGCTTTGGAGTCATGGGCTTTGAGCAAACCAAAGTTAGAAATTCTTGCGCGTGAGCTTGAAGAAAATCGGCGCACCGATGCTTTCGAAGTTCACGAAGAGGAGTTTCATTCGCCGATGCCCCGCGCTTTTCAGTGGGCGGACGGTTCGGCGTTCTTGCATCACGTGAAGCTTGTTCGTATGGCTCGCAAAGCCGAAATGCCGGAATCTCTCTTCACGACTCCGCTCATGTATCAAGGCGGCGGCGACGATTTCTTGGCACCAACCGAAACCATACCGCAGATCAATTTTGATCATGGAACAGATTTCGAAGGCGAAGTCGCGGTTGTGACCGACTTCGTACCGATGGGAATTTCTCCAGAAGAAGCGGTACGAAAAGTTCTGCTCGTCATGATCTGCAATGACGTTTCGTTGCGAGGACTGGTACCCGCCGAACTTGCGCAAGGCTTTGGCTTTTTTCAAAGCAAGCCGTCTTCTGCGTTTGCACCATTCGCGGTCACAGTCGATGAACTGGGTGAGTCTTGGAAAGACGGTCGCGTTCATCTACCGCTCTTGGTGAACTACAATGGTCGCTCGTTTGGAACTGCAGACGCTTCTGCGATGTACTTTCACTTTGGGCAACTGAGTGCGCACGCCGCCCGCACGCGCAATGTTGGCCCAGGTACGATCATTGGAAGCGGCACGGTTTCCAATGAAGATCCAGCTCGCGGCAGCAGTTGTCTTGCTGAAAAGCGCATGATTGAAACCATTGAGTCGGGCGCTGCGGTGACTCCATTTATGTCGGTGGGTGATCAGATCCAGATCGAGATGAAGGACCAGCAAGGCCAAAGTCTTTTCGGAATGATTCATCAAACCGTTACGAGAGCCTAGCAGAATAGAAAAAAATCTGATTTCTTTTGAGCAGAGATCGTTGACTTGAATTTTGACTCGGTTTCTCAATTTGATACAATGATAAGTGATCAAATTTCGATAGTTACCTCTGATTGCCACTCAATTTTACAGTTGTTTCGGCCGAAGAGGAGCTTATGCTCTCTAGCGAATTGTCCAAGTTTCATTTAAATAATATTTGTTTTGTTCTGCTGCTCCTCGGCTCATGGCAAGGCGCGGTAGCCGCAGAACATGCTTTGCCGGCTCGCACCGCCGCGTCTCTGGCCCGAACGGCGGCTTCGCCGGCTCGTGCCAATGCTTCAAAGAGCAATAGATCCAGCGACTTAAATTTGAAAAATAGATCGTCAGCAAAGCGCTCAGTGGCGTCTACCGCGTCCGGTTTACCCAGCGATAATCATGCCTCTGAAATTCGCATCACGCAGAAGTTCGATATCGGTGGCCACGTGTTGAGCGAAATTCTAACAGCTGCGGATTATTCCGAATTCACGACCGATCCTGGCGCCACGGGAATTCACGAAATTTGGGAAGTCTCTGAGCCTAACAAAGGAATCACGTTTCGCGCGTCCAATCCGTTGGATGGCCGCTACCAGACGGTTGAGATCGAGCAGAAACGGAAAACCGGAAAAGTCATTCTTCGCTACGCCTACGATAATAAGCGGAGAGTTTTCGCTCTTCGAGATTCGGAGTTCAAGGTCAATCGTTCGATGTTTGCGTCGCAAAATGCGATCGTCGATAAAAAAGATGCGAATGGAAATTTCATTCTCACTTGCAGTGAGAATCAAGGTGTCTACAAGAGTGCAAATGCATGGCTCGACATCATGAAAAAGATTTCTAAGGGTGACGAGCAAAAGACTCAAGCATTCATGAGCTGCTATCTCAAGCGCTACCGAAATGCCTTTTTTGATCCTAAATGTTACTCAGGCGCATTTGCTGGCAGTTTTGACGATCTTCAAAAAGGGATCGTGCAGGTGTTCGCATCGTCTTATCCAACCGATGGTAAAGCCGTTTATCTTCAGTGCTTAACTAAGCAGGGATTTAGCACTCACACGGCGCGCATTGAATCGCTGATCTCAGGTCTGAGTCAAAGTCTTCGCATCGCGATCGCGAACGACAAAGCGATGCAAGAGGCTCACGGCGACTGGGAAAAGATGAAAGGGCTTTGTGATACTCCTTATTCAATCGATGGACTTGCCAATCGACCGGTTGCTCCATTCAGCTGCGAGGAAAATAATACCACTGGCGAGATGGCAGAATATCGGCCGGGCACGGGCGGGAGTGATCAGATCGTTTTCCATCGTACGAAGGCGAACATTCTGGCAAATCCCGTGTTGGTTTCGGATTACGGTTTGCCGTCGACGCCGGTGAGCAACGTCTACGCCAGTTATTTCTTCCATGAGTCGCTCCATCAAAGCATGATCGACAACGAGACCGTGGTTTACGGATTGCAAAACTGTTGCGATGGTCGGCCAGGTGAGCACTCGGGTGACTGCGCAAAAGCGCAAAGGTACGCCAACGATGTTGGATTGACGGACCGGTACGAATCTTCGTTCGAAGCTTCTCTTCCGGGCTTTAAAAATGCGCGAGAAAATATTGGAAGCGCATTTGGCGCCGACGATGACTTGCAAAGTGCGATGATGAAAGCCTATTACGCTGGCTTTGATTCTCACAAAGCGACGGCTGAGAGTTCGTACATGAGCTGCACGTCGGCTCGAGCGTCGACCCCGTTGCAGACCCCAGTGCAGACCCGAGCGTCGAATTCGGTTTGCGATGCCGTCTGCAAAAATGAATGTTCAAAAGCCTATCTCAACCAGATGGCGAGATTCACAAAAGATTGGTTCAACGACGCCAACTATTGCCCAATTTATCGATCACGGGCGCAGAATCCAACTTCAATAAACTGTTCTGATTTGGGTGGCCAAATGGCCGCGTTGATGTCGAACGTCAGTGATTCGAAAGTCGTAGGAGCGGCGGATGGAGCCCACTCAGTCCTCGAAGGTTTAACC
>JAYVND010000011.1:0-2494 GCA_043758635.1 Bdellovibrionales bacterium | reverse complement strand
GTTGTCATGATAATAGTTTTTAATCGAGCCAATGCTCTCTTCAAGCTCGGAGAGGCCCAATGCGGCGCCCGATTTGACTTTGAGTAAATCGAGCAGCTCCGATTTTGGAAAACTCTCAACACCCTCAAAGCGGATTTCGCGGATTTGTGTGAGAGGACCTTCGTCGATTTGCAATTGGATTTCGACTTTTGATTTGTCTTTTGAGAACTCGGCACGCTGAGCTTGGATCTTGGCACGAAGATAACCTTGGTTTTGTAACTCAGTGATGAGCCTCTTAGTTCCGTCTTCGATGTCTTTTCGATTGTAGAATCCGTCGCCAATTAGATCAGAGCTTGAGGCCTGGATGAATGCTGCGTAGTAGGCTTCGGGACGAGAGATATTGCCGCTCACGTTGATCTTACTGATTCGGATGCGAGCTCCTTCATTGATGATGAAAGTGACTTCGTGCCGGTAGGACTTGTCGAACGTTTTCTCTTTGTACGTGACGTCGACGTTGGTGAAACCAATGGCCTCATACATACGATGAATTTTCTCGGCCAATACCGGCGCTGGCGACGAAGCCGCCCCAGAATATTTATCGAGATCGAAATGATCAATCAAATGGCCATCTGAAAAGAACTGATTGCCGGTGAAATAAAATTCGTAGCGCCACGGATTCTCAACCGAGTATGAGATTTTTGATTCTGTGCGATTGGAATTGTAGACAATCGTGGGTGGCGATAACTTCGCCAAAAGGTAACGATTGTCCTGGAAATATTCGGTCACCGATTTTTCAAAATCGACAAGCGAGCTGGAGGCGAGCGTTTTGCCTTTGAATCGATTGGCAATGGATCTGAGTCTTATTGCGAGATCAGAATTTCCGGTGTCGACCAAAAGTTCGCGCACACGAAGCGGGTCGCCTTCGGTGACAGTTACAAAAATCTGAACTTCGTTCTCGTTCGGAAGCTTGAAGTCGATTTCAACTTTCGCATTGTGGTAACCGGCTTTTTGATACGCCAGGCGCAGTTCATCGGCTGCCGCTAGAAGTTCTTTACGTTCAAACACTTCGCCGTCGTTCACGTTGAGAGTCTTTTGGACATCAGTTTTTGAAAAGACGCGCATACCCTGAATGGAGATAGAGCTAATATGGCGAAGAACGCTCGCAATCAATGTGAGCTCGGTGCTCGCTGTGCTGGGTTTTGATATGACTTCGATATTTGCGTAACGGCCCGTCGACATCATCCAGCGTACGACTTGATCTACTTCAGCGAGGGAGACTTCTCGCTCAAATACGAATGGAAATTTTATTTTTAAGTTCTGGGCTTCAGAAATAGGTACTCCAGAGAACTTAAGTATCCGCCCATTCACAACACCGTGGCCGAGCGCATTTAAATCAGTCGGCTTACTGTCTGATTTTAGAAACGGACTCGCAGGCTTTGCACTCAGTTGTTCTATTCTTGGTGGGGAAATTTGTTCGGCTGGCGAATCGGCTTCCTGAGCTTGCGCGCAACGGGTAGTTACCGAGAGCAACACTGCTGCTACAAGAGAGAGGCCTGGAAGATGTCGCGCGCGGACAGAGTTCAGTTTGAGCATGATGGCTCTTACTTGAACTCAAGTTTGTACTCCACGTCTAGTCCTAAACGATTAACATTGGGAACAGATGTTGTGGCGCCCACCGTCGAAGTCGGGTCACTGAATGCCTCGTCACTTTGTCTGCCTAAATAGCTGCCGACCAGCGAAACCTTCTCACTCAGGCGGTAGCGAACTTTTGCTTCCGTTTCGCCGATTTTTCCGATAGCTCGACTTGCCTGAATATCCATCTTTTTGCTGATTTTGCGGCTGACGATGATTTTTTGCACGGCTGAGTTGGTTGCATCATCAAAACCGCTGGAGAATTGCAAATTGACTCCGAAGCGGTTCTTGATTTCTTTTCCGAGCGGGTTCGCGGCTAAGATGCCGGTTGCGATATTAGTACCAGTGGAGGTGGACTGTTGGGCACTGTTCACAATGCCACTATCAAGTTTTTGATCAGTGGTTCCAAGCGCGAGCAGTGTGATGATATCTCTCTCGGCGAGAACGGGAACACTCGACCAGTTAAATAGTGGTTTCTGCGCCGTGCCTTGAACAACGAGACTGATATCGTGCTCTTGCACGCGGGTGCTAGCGGCAACGTAGAGTTTCGGATTGATATCGGTCGTCCCGGTGAATTGCACATTGAGCGTGGTGATATCAAAAATATTGTCGCGGAAAAGCAGTTTCGCTTCATTGTCGGCATTCACGACGCCGTCGATCTCAGGCCTACTCGGTGGACCTTTTACGTGAAGATTGCCGAGAAATTTTCCATCAGCGAGATCGTTTTTAATTTCGATGCCGTGGCTGAAATCAACTGCGAGATCAAGTAGAAGTGGCGTGAAGTTCTCTTTCAGAAGAACGGGAGGCAAAAAATAATTACGGCGTACCGAATCAGATTTGGGCCCATTGTCACCGCTGAACTCTTTGGTCACCAACCCTTGCG
>JAYVND010000010.1:0-2497 GCA_043758635.1 Bdellovibrionales bacterium | reverse complement strand
GCAGGCCTCAACGAGCGTTCGGCAGGCCTCAACGAGCGTTCGGCAGGCCTCAACGACCAAATCTCCAGTAAAGCCTCGAGCCTCAATGATTTGGCGACGAGCCTTGGTTTGACGGATTCTGGAATGAGTTTGGCTCGCACGGCGACGCAATCCATTTCTGATTTAATTGCATCGCTTCCGCCATCGCTTGATTTTGTCGACGACAAACGCGACGACAAACGCGACGACAAGCGCTCAGTGAAAACAGATTCACGTCCGCTCTCGCAAAAAGGTTTGGGCGCGACTTCGATGGAGAGTGAATCCATTCGTCCGCAAATCTTTCAGCCACTTGGCCGCGATGATTACGGGTCCTCGTCGTCTCTTGCTTCTTCAGGTACTTCGTCCGCTTCGCCGCCGAATTTATCTTCTCACGCCTCATCTAGTTCATCGTTCACGGCGATGGGCAGTCCGATCTATAACCAAGGAAGTGTTTCGACCGCGGCTTCGATGTCAGCGCCTTTGCGCGGCTCGAATGCGCGCTCGACAACCGGATCAGCTTCGCTCGCACAAACACACTCGGGAGCAACAGCAGTTTCACATTCAGGTCCTCACTCAGGTCCTCACTCAGGTTCAATGCTCGGATCAACTATCGGATCAGCCATGGGATCGAACGTTGGTTCAAGCGCGAACTCAAACTTGAATTTAAATTCGAATCTAAATCCAAACTCAAATTTGAACTCTGCTTCTACCGTCGGGTCAGTTTCGGCTCCGATCTCTGGATTGGCTTCCGGCGCGACGATAGGTTCTGCCGTTGGTGCAAACGCAGGAAGCTTGTATTTGCCAACTCCTGGTAGCAAAGCGGTTGCCACTCCGAATACGGCGGCCGGTGCCGCAGCGGCATCTCCTTATCGTGGACGTTTGGAAGAGAGTTACGCACGTGCATTCCCTCATGCTGAGAAAAAATCTGACACCGATACGATGAGGCCGCTCGATCTGGAGAACCAAGGTCTTCAGCCGCTCTCAACCAACATGACCGGCGGTATTCTCGACGGAATGGTGTCGATGGGACTTGCCACTGTTCTCTTGGTTTCGATTTTGGCGATCACGCACATAAATTTGATGGGTTTAATTCGAAATAGCGACACTCAATTGACAACGCTCATCAATCTTGGCGGACTTTTCCTGATCGTAAATCTAATGTATATGCTCATCACGCGAATCTTTACCGGCTCGTCGCTTGGCGAGTGGGCGTTTGATTTGCAAATGGGATCTGATAACGATCGTCAGACGATTGCTTATTTCTTTAAGCTCATCTGGCGCCAAGTCGTTCTTTCAGCAACTGCATTTCTGCCGTTTCCTCTTCTGTCTTTCGTCATGGGGCGCGATATTTTGCGACCTCTCAGCGGACTTCAGCTTTATCGCCGTGTCGATTGATCGACCGAAGCGAGAGGACAATATATGGGTCAAGTGATCAAATCCTGGGATCAACTCGCATCGACTTTGAATGCCGACCGCGGAGGTCGCAAAGTCGTTTTCACCAACGGATGCTTTGATATCCTTCACGTTGGTCACGTTCGTTACTTACAAGATGCCAAGGCTCAAGGTGATGTTCTTGTCGTCGCACTCAACACAGATCGAAGTGTGCGTGAAATCAAGGGGCCGACGCGCCCGATTCAAAACGAATCAGCCCGCGCAGAAATCATGGCGGCCTTGGGTTGCGTCGACTTCGTGACGCTCTTTGATGAAGAAACTCCGCTTGAGGTGATTCGAAAACTTCGCCCGGATGTTTTGGTCAAAGGTGGCGACTACGATATCTCGACGATCGTCGGTGCCTCATTAGTTATGAATTATGGTGGAGTTGTAAAGGCACTGCAATTTGTGCCGGGATCGTCTACAACCTCGATCGTCGAGAAGATGCAGCGTTCATAAAACTGATCAGAGTCAAAAGCGCATTCCTACTTTTGCGCTCAAAACAGAAATCGTGTAGTGATCGGCCTCAATCGATACGAAGTAGTCTGCGACATGCACGGCTGCGCCAACCATTGTGTGCAAACCGGTAACCGATTCTTTCTCTACCTGCCCCGAATCCGTAATTCCTGTCGAGCCGCCAATAAAATACCCGCTCGTCTTAATAACGCCAAAACCAGCGTAGAGCGAAACTTGATTCACATCAATGCCTCCAACTAAATCAGCGCCGTATGTCCACGTGGTGATTTGATTGGCGAAGTTTGCCGAATTCAAATTTAAGACGAGCGAAGCACTGAGCGGCAAGTAAGCGGCTTGATAAAATCCCCAACGGCCAATGGCGCCGTATTGGGAAATTTGGTCGTTGCTATTGTAGGGAGCGAGTTGAACAAAAAAATCGAGATTGTCATAAAGTCCTTTGCCGACAGTGAGCTTTGGATAAGTAATATCCTCTTGGCTGCTCTCAAGCTTTGTGCCAAGTCGCGAAAGCCCATCGGTAGGCAAATTATCGACTTCAAGGCCAAATTCAAAGCCAGAATAACCACCAAGTGGA
>JAYVND010000009.1:0-2498 GCA_043758635.1 Bdellovibrionales bacterium | reverse complement strand
GTTGACGAATTCACTTCAACCCGGACCATTGCGGGCGATACCAAACCGCAAGAATCTGCTTCGACTTCATCAGAAGTTCTCGAGAACGAAGCACGCTCCCACCGAGAGTAGATTTCCGTAACTCGATCTGGCATCATCATTTCATTCGATTCAATTTTCGGAGGATCTGATGGGCCTTAGCGGTTTGCATATGTTCTTAATCCTAGTTGTGGTTTTGATCGCATTCGGTCCATCACGAATTGGTCCCTTGGGTCGCTCGTTCGGCGAGGCGATTCGTGGATTCAAAAAAGGCATAAAGGGCGACGAAATCGACGTCACCGATTCAGTGAGGCGCGAAAATCTACACCAGTCACCTGCGCAACGCGGGCCTCAAGTTCAGCAGTCACTGCAGAGCCAACAGCAGCCGAACCAGTATCAACAGAATCCACAGCCGCAATATCGGCAGCCGCAGGATCCATCTTCAAAAAAACAACCTCAAAAGCAAGCGACGGGGAACCAATCAAATCCACAAGGTTCCGGTAAAAAGTCATGAGTGTCCAACCACCCGAACAACCGCCGGGAAAATCAACCAGACAACCGCACGCTCCAGCGCCTGAGCAAACGCCATTCTCGGTCACGAAAAAAACGTTCTTTGGCTATTCGCTCAAAGATTTATTTTTCTCGGCAAGCCCCTCGGTTTTGATTGGACTCACGATCATCGCCGTGACCCTTCACTACATCACACCTGCGCCACCTCAAAAAATTGTGATCGCAACCGGCGACGGGGAGGGCGATTACTCGACATTTGCGAAAATGTATCGCGACATTTTGAAAAATGACGGTGTTGAACTTGAAGTTCGAAATACGAAAGGTGCGGTTGAGAACTTAGAGAAACTAAATGATCCAACCTCAGGCGTGCAAGTGGCATTCGTGCAAGATGGCGTCGGTTCGGCCGAAACTTCGCCCGATGTCTCTTCGCTGGGAAGCCTGTACTACGAGCCGATTTGGATTTTTTATCCAAGCACAATACCTGTCACCCATCGACTCAATGATCTTGCGGGCAAACGAATTGCGATCGGCATCTCTGGTAGTGGCACTCAATTTCTTGTTCAACGTCTTTTGCGCGCCGCCGGTGTCGATGTAAAAACTGCAAAATTTTTAAAAATGGGAAATGTCGATGCGGCAACTGCACTGCACGATCACACTGTCGACTTTGGATTTTTCATGGCTCCAATCGATGATCCTCTAGTGAGCAAGCTTGCGCGAGATTCCTCGATGCAGCTTCTGAATCTTGACCAGGCCGAAGCGATCTCGAGACAGAACCCATACCTGCACCATTTAGTTCTTCCGCACGGCACAATTGACTTAAAACGTGGGATTCCTGCAACCGATGTTGACATGGTAGCGCCAACCGCAACACTTCTCGTGCGGGACGATATTCACCCTTCAATGTCGTACCTGCTCTTGCACGCCGTAGCGCAAGTCCACGACGACCCCGGCGTTTTTGAGAAGCGGAAGGAATTCCCGACTGACAACAACTATGAGTTTCCACTCAGCGACGAAGCGGCTCGCTACTATAAAACTGGTTTGCCATTCTGGCAAAAATATCTGCCTTATTGGGCCGCTTCAATTTTAGATCGTTTTTTGGTGCTGATCCTACCGCTCTTGGCGTTGCTTTATCCAATCGTCAAAGCGATCCCAAATATTTACCGTTGGAGAATCCGCACACGCATCTATCAACACTACGGCGAGCTCAAATTTCTTGAGACGCAACTCAACCCGCTCTCGGGTGAAGAATCGTTGCATCAATTTTACAGCAAGCTGGATGACATCGAAGATCGCGTGAACCAGATGAAAGTTCCGCTTGAGTTCTCGGAGCATATCTACTCACTCCGAGGACACATAGATCTTGTTCGTGCGCGACTCTTGCGACTCTCACAACATTTATAATTTCACCGCCCAAAGCTCTAAATTAAATTAACTTAGTTTGCGAGCTCGGTGGCTGCTTTCGCCATCGCGGTCGAATCCATGCCGTGCTTTTTATAGAGCTCAAGCGCAAGGTAAGCGCTTTGTCCAAAATGATCCCCGACACCAAGGGATTTCACGTGAAGCGTTTCGCCGGCCAGTGCCATAGCGTGGGTCAGCATCGCACCCATCCCGCCAACCACGCGGTGCTCTTCTGCGGTGACCAAGCGGCCTCCCGTTTTCTTCAAGCACGAAGACATCGTTTTGACGTCGGGATGATTCACGCTTGAAGCGTGAATCACGATTGCACCAATCGATTTCGCTTTCAAATCAGCCGCCGCTTTCTCCGCTTCACCGACGAGAGATCCGCTGACCGCAATCGTGACCGACTTTGACATTCCGGCAGTCGTGTCGAGAAGAACTGGCCAAGCGCCAAGCTTATAAGTCTGATCAGCGGCTCCCCAATGGCGCGGGAAATTTTCGCGGCCCAAGAAGAACAAGCGAGTTGGTGGAACTTTTCCGGCTTTGCGTTGAGCTGCAAAATCTTCGATCGC
>JAYVND010000008.1:0-2506 GCA_043758635.1 Bdellovibrionales bacterium | reverse complement strand
TGAAAATGGGTATCGAGGTTCGCTTGAAAGAGGTAGTCCCAGAAGTCCGCGAAGTTATTTCGCTGACGTAACTACTGACCTATTCGCTGACGCATTCTGATCTATTCTGATTTAAATGGCGCCGACCGAAGTGCGGCCGATCACCCGCGGCGCCCAGGGTATACACCCGCGGCAAATGCGGATCGTCAGTTGACCCAGCGGACCTTCACGGTTGCGGCCTCGATCGAGGATATCTCCGCAACCAAACGCGCCATCGCGAGCTGCGCGTAATCTTCCGGAGCGACTCCCAATTCTTCGAGCGATGCCGTCGCAACAGGCGTTCCTAAGTTTGAAACATTCAGCGCGAAATGAATCACTGCTGACATGGGTGTGAGCGTCGCGATGCTGATGCTGAGTTTTCCCTCGTTCGCTTTTGCGCCAGCACCTTTGCGGTCATCGCCCGACTCCGCAGCGGACTCGACTGCCACGGTCGCGGTAGATCCCACCGAGGTGCGAAACACTGCAGAACTGCGGTGCAGGTAAAGATCATCGCCCGAGCGGCGTAAATCGCAGGCAAATTGAGGGGCCAGCTCACGCAGCAAATCCAGCTGAATCGCCGCAAACAAGCGCTGCAGTGCCACCGCCCCGAAGAGCGGCTGGTGAAACTTTTCGATAATAAAATGCAGCATCAGCGATCCACGAATGCTCTCCTGCGCAAGCAGGTCTTCACCGTCAACCATATGCTCAAAATGAATTGAGCAGGGGCCGACCCAAGAAACAATCGAATCTCCTTGAACGCCATGTTCTAGGTAACCATAGAGTGAGCGCAGCTGCGTTCCGTTGTAAGCGAGTTTCGCTCGGCTAAAAAGTGCCTTCAGCTTGCACCGCCCGCTTTAAGCGCGCGATCAAAGCGTTGGCACGATTCGCAACTGCCGCACGGTTTTTCGCCGCCGAAGTAGCAGGTCCAAATTTTTTCAAACGGGACTTTGAGCTTTCGGCCAAGTCCAACGATCTCGGTTTTATCGAGAGCGGATGTGAAGCATTTCACTTCAACGTGATTGCTCGTCGAGAAGCTCAAACTTTTTGTCGCAGCGTGAAGGAAATCCTCTGAGTTATCGGGAAAAGTCGTCGCCTCCTCGCGGTTAAACCCCGGAATGACCCAGTCGGCATTCAGCCCTTCGGCAAACGCAGCTGCGATATTCAAAAAGATTCCGTTACGATTTGGCACCCAGACAGCCTTTGCCGATTCAGTTGAAATTTTGAAATCATCGATAGAGACGGAGCCGGCGGTCGGCACCGCCATATCAGAATTCACAAGTGAGGTTTTGGTAAATTCACGAAACCATGGAAGGGCGAGTACCTTGTGCGGAACGCCGGCGTATTCGGCAATTGCGCGAGAGTGCGCAATTTCCTGAAGAGCGGAACGTTGGCCATAATCAAACGTCAGAGCGAGAACGACTTCGCTCTCAGCTTGAGCAGCAAATAAATTAACGGTGGAATCAAGCCCACTCGAGAGCATCACAATAGATCGATTCATGGCTGCGTACCTATCACAAAGCGGTCAACGTGGCGTTTCGCAAACTGGGCCTCGAACCTATACCGACAGTTGTCAGTGCTTAGCAGTTGGCCGCGCCTTTTTTCCGGTCTTCACTTTCGTGGACTTTGTAACGGCGTCGTAGTGCTCATCGCCCGCCACCGCATGCAAGATGGAATCAGTAATTTCGCCAGTCGGCATCTCCGGCTCAGTTTGCTTCTGCGCTTCTGCTGCTGAAACAACAGTGTCAGCATTCGTTTTGCTCGTCATTTTGCTCGTCATTTGGCTCGTCATATCGCTCGTGGTTTCGCTCGTCGTTTCGCTCTCAGCTGCTTTGTCGCTGAAAGCTGCCGCTGTTGCGTGAACCGCTTCGCTGTTGTCTTGTGGAGGAGCTGTTCCAAAGTTCTCCGCTAATTTTTGCGAAAGCCCTTCGATCTTGTCACCTAACTTTAAATCTTTGAGCCACTCAGGCGCCATCGGCGACCCTTCGAGACGCTCTCTAACTTCATCGGCACGGCGAAGAACGGATTTACCGATCTTTTGCACAAGTTCATTGGAATGACTTAAATCCAAGCCTTTGTGTTGAAGATTCAAGAGGACTTGATCCACTTGCGCCTTCGCCACGTTTCTAGCCAAGTCACCAGCTTCCGTCGCCGAGTGTGCGAAGGCCGTCAAACGCTCTTCAGCTTTTGCTTGGAGGTTCGTTTTTAATTCTGGAAATTTAATTTCGAGCTGAGAGACCGTCTGCTCCACACGCTGGCCGAGTTTTGTTCCAGCGAAACGCTTGCGAGCTTCAGTGCCGGCTTGGACAAGGCGTTCTTTGACTTCGTTCGCTCGCTCTGTGGCGCGTTCTTTCGAGTTCATGGGACCTGAGCCTTTGGTTGCCGTGTTGAATTGAGCGGCGCTTTGAGTTGATTCCGAAGAGTCCGTATTGGACGATTCGTTCGCTTGTTCTGAATGATCCATAACCATCTGATTCCTTCATACCGCGTG
>JAYVND010000007.1:0-7899 GCA_043758635.1 Bdellovibrionales bacterium | reverse complement strand
TGCAGATTTTCACTAACATTGCCTTCATGCCGCGACTCCCTGATTCAATTTTTGAAAAATGCCGTGGATCCTTGAAACTGCTCTGTCGATCAACTCGTCTGCACCGTCCCAGGACATCCCCATGCCGTCTGCAACGCGCGCAATTGGCTGGGGGTAGACAAACCTCAGCATGATCGCTCGCTGCTCAAGAGGGCTCAGCTGTCGAAGCGCTCTCTCCAACTGAAATTGATAGTCGTTGATTGGGATCTTAAGACCGGCTGAATTCTGGACAGCGAGTTCTTTCTCTCTTCGCTTTTCGATCATTTCGTTCCAGTTCATTTCTTGTAGCTCCCGTTAAATTCGTAGCGATGAATTGCGAGACGGCCTTGGGCAGTCACTTGCTGGCTCACGCTCGGCCTCCGTTATTTCGTGGCAGTGCCTCGTGCGATTGATTATCGCTAGGCGAGCCGGTGAAGTTCGAAGCGGGCCCCGACTGAGGATCCGATTTCGATGCTGGGGTTTCATCTATACGAAGAACTGACTTTGCAAATTTCGTTAAGTCCTTGGACTGAGGGCGTTGTTTTGAATTTTTGTCGTCTCGTAGATATGGAAACTCGCGCTCGAGCTGATTTTTAATTTTTTTCAGTGCTCGCTGTTTTTGAACACTCACGGTTGTGCGCGCAACGCCCATAAATTTTGCAATTTTGGGATCGCTCAGGCCTTCCCAAAATGAGGAGCGAATGACCTGTTGCTGCCTTGGAGTCAGATAATTTCGACAAATTCGGCGACAAGCCAAACGCGGTCCTTCGGTCGCGGCGTTATCGGAAACGTCCCACAACCCTTCTATTGCCAAATTTGTTTCTTCATTTTCGTCATAAGACTCAATCACATCTTCACGCTGGTATGACGAAGAGCCCTCAACTGTATCCGCTAAAAACTGCTCCCAAACTTCCGCGGTCCACTTGTTAGAAATCTTCTTCAAGTCAGCGTCTGAGAGAAGCTCGCCATTAGCATCGAGCCAAGGTCTGATTGGAGGAGTGACATTAGACATTCGCGTGCCCCTTTAATTTCGTCGTGCGTGATTGCCGACGGAGGACACCTAGAGCGAAAAGCGTTCAAAATTAGCCCAAGCCGCAACTCCTCAAAATCACGAGCGAAAGTGATAATTCGGGCCACTGTCGAAATATCGACACAAGCATATCTGACGACGAGATTTCGACATGAACGTCGAGATCTCGTCGTGAGAGGTCGCCAGCTTTTAAGTTGTTCGAAACAGGTGAATTAGGAAATGACGAGAGAGCGACGCTCTCGATTTACGGATTCAAAAGCAGCTTGGGAATGATAGGGAACTTTAAGCGAGTCGCCGCTTCGATTAGTTTCGGATTCAGATAATCCGATGTCCAGATCAGCATTATAAATTCTCGGGGTGCGCTTTCAATGACGTCAATTCCTGAAGCATGATCACGCTTTAAATGCAGATCGAGGATATAAGTAAAGTCGCCCGGAAAATCCTCAGTCGTTACTACCCAGTCTTGCATCTCACGAATGGTCGAAAAAATCTGACCTCGCAAATTTTTATTTCTGGTGAGAACCGACTCAGCTAATTGAGGTTCGTCATCCAGGAAAATCAAGGTCTTACCCTCTAGTGCGCCGAGGTCAGCTGTAAACCTTGGTAATGCTTCTTGCCTTGGGAGTTCAATCGAAATCGACGTCCCTGCGCCAAGAGTCGATGAAACCGAAAAGCTTCCTCCCCATCGCTCGATACACATTTTCGCGTGATATAGGCCGAGTCCACTTCCACCAAGTTTTTCAAATGTTTCGCCATAGTTCCCGATTTTTTTCAAATTCATCGCGGCGATCCCACATCCGTTGTCTGTAATCTTGACTCCAACTGAATTTAACGTCGGGAAACAATCTACAGTGATTGAACCCTCTCGCCCCTTAAATGATTCCAATGAATTTTGGATTACGTTTACAAATAGTCGCTTAAAGTGTGCTGGTTCGATTAGAACGGGAGAAAGTGAATCCGACTCGTAGTGAAACTTAATTCGAGGCTTGCTAGTCTTTTCTAGCACTCGGTTTTTTTCATTCACAATTTTTTGTATCGCCACTTCTAAAATTTCCAAAACTGGTGGGGTGGACCCGATTGATGTCAGCTGTTCGTGGCTCTCAAGATCACTAATGACTTCTTCGATTCCCGTGACGACATCTCGCAATGGCTCAGCGTCAGCAATGCTCAAATTTGCACGATCAAGGTGAACCCTTAAGCCCGAGAGCGGAATCCGAATATCATGCCGAACCTGTTGGGAAAGACGAAGCATCGACAATGCCTGTCGTTCAAACTCATTTTTCATTGCGACTTGAACTTCGAATTGTATGGCTTCTAAATGCCTTCGATCTAGTTCCGCTTTGAGCGAAGCAATTTGGTCCTTGATTTTCTCAATTGCTGGATTTCCGAAAAAAAGTAGCCGCTCGGTAGAGCGCGTGAGCCAGTTTTTATCCAATTTCGGCTTTTCAATGTCGAAGGCTGATTCCATCTGAATTGCAAACGCAGTCTGCAGATGTTTACTTAGCGAGCTCATGCAAAATTGAAACGCGTAAATGAATAGTAATAGTATTGCTGCAGAGATGAGGAATAGCTCTATCCAATCGGTCGTCGAGTGACGAGGCTTCTCAAGGTAAAGATCAACATGTACATCCGGCCTACCCTGCACGACGCAGCTTCGGTTTATAAAACGATCGAGAGCTTCGTCAGGAAATCCTCCCCAGGGAATTCCGTTTTCAAAGACGACAACAAATGATCTTCTTGTCCTTCCAAAAGATTTCAGGATGGCGGTCGCTTGCTCTTGTATGTCACGTACAGATCCTGCTTGCACGTGAAGCGAAGAAATTGAGCAGATTTCTGCGGCGACGCGATCTTCGCGCTGCAATTGCCAAGTGTTCGTAATTTCACCATAAGCAGCTGCAATGCCTGCTGCAATTAGAACTAAAAGTATTCTTTGCAGCATGGAATTCATAGGGTTGGCACATCTTCGATCTGAAAGTTGACCGAAATATCTGAACGTTTTAGTGCATCTTGAAAATATTGAATTTCAGCTGAGCTCTCGGGCGTCGTAAAACAGAGTGGCACCAAACCGCCTCCGAATACAAACGCTGCGTAAAAATCTACAGGTAGGCCAAGTTTGCCTCTCAGATTATCGATCGAAACATACGGGTCGGGGTCCACCAGCGAGGTCGCTTCAGCTGAGTAGTTGGAAAAGATTGGCTCATTCCAATCTTTCGTCAGCCGCTCGATGATCCTCGAAGTTGCCGAATCATAAGGACGACTCAAGTCGAGTTTTGAAATTCGTTGGTAAACGAAAACCGCCTCAAATAGAGCGTGTGCCCATCTCGGAGTTTTCAAGAGGAGGTCAGTGCTCTCGCAAATGTGCCCAAGGATGACGCCTGGAAAATCAGGAACATTTAGCACGACTAAGCCCGCACGAAGTCCCCGGCATTCATACTTGGAAACAAGCGACAAGACTTCAATCCCATTAAAACTGCTTCGGTTAATCAATGAGAAGGCGGCCCACCCGCTGATTAGATAACTCGCCGTTAAGACATGGCGCTCGATCGCTTCTTCATAGGCGTTTTTAATTGCCTGGTCCTGCTCGAAATGTACAGCCCATCCATTACTATTTTGAAACGGAGGCAACTTGATCTGCTCGGCTGGACGAGTTGAGTCGCCTATCCTCATAGCGATTACAAACTCCTTTTCGAAAGCAGACCGCATTTCTTTTCGTTCAAGAAATTCGCATACTGCTTTCAAAACGGAGCGGTTTCGATCAGGATCATTTCCGTGCCCCGACAGCGAATGATTTGAAAAGCTAACGCAATAGTGAGTCAATGCGCCAAACGATTCAGTCGTTTCTAAACCTCCGCCGTCGAAATGGTCGGAAAACCATTTGATCAACTCGGTCTCAGATTTTGTCAAACTGGTTCCCGTTGGATTCACGTTGTCCGATTTTTCGGAGTTCATTTGGGCATTACCCGCCACAGCTCGACTTCGGCATCAATTGGCGGCTGTTCACCCAAATCGATTCCCGCGCGATGGATCATCAGCATCGGAGCAAAAAAGAGCGGTATCGCGTGCTGATCACGCAAAAGCCAACGCTGAAAGTCTAACAACACGGTCTTTTTTTGGGGTGTTAAATCGGGCGAGTCCGCTAATTTGAGATCAATTGGTTGCTTACGCCAAGGTCCTGACAATTGCCGTAGCTGAACCGCAGGATAACGTTCAGAGGCCGCGTAAGGGATAAGTATGAAATCAACTTTGGCATTTGCGCTAGGATCGTCGATCAGAGCCCACCATTCCTTGCGTTCGAATTGAACTGTCTCGATCTCAAGATTCACTTCGCGACCGGCCTCCTTAATCTTACCAATGAAGGTGTCGGAGACGAATGTCCATGGAAGACCAACTCTAATCTTTCCCTTAGAGGTCGGAGGCAGAAGTTCAAGGGTTTCACCACCCGTCAGCGCAAAGCCGCTTCCAAACGGCAGAAAAGTATTTGCAGGGTAGATTCCTTTTTCGAGGTTCTTCGCCCAGAGTTTAGACACAAAGTCGCGGCCGATTTTTTGCTGAGCTGCGGTCGAAGTTCCAAACAGGTAATACAAATATGCTGGCGCCGACTTGCTTACTTCAAAGCCAAGTTCTTGCCACGCTGGTTCTGCGTACGGTTTAAATGCACGTACTATTAGATCTGCCTCGCCAGATTTGAGCTGATCGTCGGGTGTCTTAATGTCGCTGTAAACGAATTGAATTTTACGAGGTGAGTTCAAAAATTCTTTTGAAATCGGATTGTACCCGTTGCGCTCGACGAGAAAACCCTGGTCGTTTAAAGTCAAAACTGAATATGGGCCACTGTATTTTGTCGGGTTCAGCTCAAGAGTATCGGGATTAATATCGCTTTCTGCCCATATTCCGGTCTCAGGGGAGGCTAGTTGCAAAAAGAAACTTTCGGCCGGATACTTCAGGCGAATTTCAATCGTCTGGTCGTTAATTGCGGTAATCCCTGCGCATGCATCAGAAAGCTTTTTTAAATTATCGCATCCCTCCACATATTCCCACAAAGGCACGTGAGTCGACGTCTTTCGCATAACAAGGCGTTTTAGACTTGCGACGACATCATTCGCTTTGATTTGAGTGCCGTCGCTAAATTTGGCATCTTCTCGAAGTTTAAATTCGTGCACGCCAGACTTATGCGAATTCCACTCACTAGCGAGCGCTAAATCGAATTTGCCGCTTGTGTGTGCAAACGCAACAAGGCCAGTCGACACGTGGTCGAGAAAATACCAGTCGCCTGTACTCTCGATCTTTGCTGGATCTGGAAATTTTCGACCTAGTCCGACGCGGACTTTGAGTACATCAATTGGCTCCTTCACGAATCGAGTCCTTTCGATAATCAGTAGTGATACGGTGACAATTAACAAAGCGCTTGTCAAAATCCGCGATTTTTTCACTTCAAAATTCCTTGTTTAATCGCAGCCGCCGCAGGGGTTCGCCGAGTAACGGACGAGGACTATCCCGTTCTGGAAATCCAACCTACCTTGCTGTAGAATCTTATTTAGATTCTCGGGAACACATTCGGTCTGTTGATCAACCTGCAAAACGCTTTGCATCTCTTGAGTTGACAGCTGGCTAAGAACCGTTTGCTGCTGTTGTGGAGTTGCCTGAGCGAACGCGCATGCGATACCAAGTGCAGTTAGATGGGTAATCATATTTTCTCCTATTTCTTAAGGTGGCTTTCGGCGTTTATTCCAAGTCGTTTCAGTCGCGAAATTAAGGTGGTACGAGGCATCTTTGCTCGCTCAGCGGCTTCAGTGACACTCGAGCTTACAGACAATGCTTGAATTAGGAACTCACTGTCGCAAGTTTGCCGGAAAAAATTGAAATTCACTGTAGAAGAGTGCTCACTCGACTTGTCGTCTGCATCTTGCGTGACTACTGCCGAGAACTGCTTGCGAAGATCAGGTAGATCAATCACTTCCGATTTTGAGTGGATGACTAGCTGTTCAATACAACTTTCGAGCTCACGAACATTGCCTGGCCAAGCGAGTTGCTCGAGCTCACGGATGCATGATGAAACGATGTAGCGAGTCTTATTGTAACGCTTCGTGAAAGTTTTCAAAAAATGTTTCACCAGCGGTTCAATGTCGTCTCTACGTTGAGCGAGAGGTGGAATATGAATGCGTCCTTTGCGAATGCGGAAGTAGAGATCGGGCGAGAACTTCCCTTGTTCCACAAGCCCATGGAGCGTGGCTTTCCCGGCGGTAATCAAACGAAAATTCGACTTGATTTCACGCTCACAGGTAGCGCCGACTTTACGGATTGTTCTGCCCTGAAGAGTCCTGAGCAATCTTGCTTGCGCGGTGCTACTTAAGGTGTGGATTTCGTCTAGGAATACGGTCCCATTGTTTGCAAGTTCGAAAACACCTGTCGTTTCGCGGTCGGCCCCCGTGAAAGCTCCCTTCACGTGCCCGAAAAGCTCAGTCTCTAGAAACTGCTCATTACCTTCGTAGCGAGCGCAGTTGACTGAGAACATAGGTCCAGTCTTAAGCGCCTCCGCTACTTTTTCTTTTCCTGTCCCGGTTTCGCCTGTGATTAGAATATCGACGCATGCATCGCGATAGTCGCGAATGACGTTGAAAATTGCGTGCATTTCTTTGGACCGTCCAGTTAGTCCAATCGATAAGAGATCGCTTTCGATCTGGTCGGGCTCCTCCGAAGTATTAGGATCAATCAGCATTTTCTCGTGACGATATCTCTTAATGGCGGCCTCAATCGGTACGATGATGCCCTCCGCATCACAGCCCTTGGCGATGAAATCGGAATTTCGGCCGCTCTTCAATAGACGAACCAATGTGGTCGGAGTCAAATCGCCAGTTGCGAATAGGATTTCCTGTCTAGGATTATGCTTATGAATCATTTGGGCGAGCTCATCGCCCTGCATGTCGGGAAGATTGACGTCGAGGATAATTACATCGAAGGGATTCGGACGCTGCCGGAAATAGCGAAAGCCTTCACCTGCCGTGGCTGCCGAGGTGACCTGGAATCGACCAGCAATTGCACGTTTAAAAGTGTTAACGAATCGGATGTCGTCTTCAACAAGCAAGATCTGAGCTTCCACGGAAATGGCCTCCAAGATGGGAACTGGCTTTGCTGAGCAAAGAACGGGCCGCTCTCCATGTTCGCCTCAGTCGTACTAAACAGAGTTGACTGAGTTTTAAGTGACGTTGAGCGACGAACGATGATGCGGTTTTTACAATTCCTTTGAAAGACTTGGCGATTTGACACCGACATTGATGACGAGAATTACCGAATAATCTGCTAACGGCGTCCTTATGTACTCGATTCAGATGATCAACGTTGCCTGTCGGCCGCACAGGCAAACAACTTTGATTTTAAAAAATAGCTGACGAATTTGGTTCGAGTCGGGCCGGCGGTTGGAATGCATTTTAGGGCTGGAACTGCGTTGTGATTTATCTAATGTCGGCAATCAAGGTTCAGGAAACGGTAGGTCCGAACGGCGAGATGGTGAGAAGTTTTCGCGATTTCGAAAATGCCTCTACATATATGCGAACGGCCTCCGAGAGCTTGGTGTCCTTTACGATGCGCACTTCTGGTGCGTAGGGGTGCGTGCAGGCCGCCAGAGATGAGCGGCTGGCGATGAGTTGTTCGAGGGAACAATTTCAGCAAGAGTGAAATATGCCAAATGTCTAACATATCGAAATAGGCCAAATTTTTGAGATAACGGTACGGACGGACTGAACGGACTTACTGAAGCGCATTTGCCGCTTCGATAAGCAGAAGGGTCAAAATTCGTCACATCCATGTAAAATAGTGCGCGCGCACATCTAAGGATGGAGCGATTTTTTAATTTG
>JAYVND010000006.1:0-2508 GCA_043758635.1 Bdellovibrionales bacterium | reverse complement strand
CTCAGGCCTAGTGGGGAATTACTCAACCTTGATTCACTCGCAGCGGGCATGGGAGATCATTGACTGGGGCGGCTCGGCGCGATCGAGTGAATTTACTTCGGCTGCCCTCTCTGCACTTCATAAGTACGGAGGTGACTTACTCGCGAGTCAGCCTCAGGATGTAGAGTCCTTCTGTCATGGATATGCGAACCTTCGCGCAGATCAGAAAACCGGTTTTTGGGTGGCGCTCGTTGCAGGAATGGTCTCACGCGAAAGTGGATTCGAACCAACCGCCATGTTTCGCGAAAGCGGAATGGGGCAAGACCACGTGACTGGTGAACCTCTCTGGAGCGAAGGTCTCTTGCAGATCTCCTATCAGGATCAGCTCTCCTATAAAAACTACGTGCCCGAGGGTGCCTGTGATTTCGACTATCAAGCTGATCGCAATTTACCTCGCAAAGACGCGCGGCGATCACTTCAAGACCCTTCGAAGAATCTCAGTTGCGGGATTGCGATGATCAATTCACTGATTCGGCAAGACAACCGAATCGCAGGATTCAACAATGGCTACTACCAAGGAGCAGCTCGTTACTGGGCTGTGCTTCGCCGAAACCCAAGCCTCTCGACGATTCGCTTGCGTGCCCTCAACTACTGCGAAGCGATCGCGAATCTTTAATACATGATCGATGGATCGTCCATCGATCATCCATCGATCATCACTTCTTTGTCGACCCATTGCCTTAGGATCGTCGATGAATCGACAAAAATAAATTGAGACTTCACATGTGCTTAAAAAATTTGAAAAAGACGCCGTGCCCTTTTTCGCCAGCTGACTTCAAGTTCGACAGGTGTCGAACTTGAAGCTATGAGTGACAAAGTTTGTCGCCGTAAATAGCCGGAAAAATTGAAGTTTTTTGATTTTTTCTGCTTTCGAGCTCTGGCTTTTTTACAAAATAAACGTTACACTGTTTGAGATGACACATATTCCACGCCGCACTCTTTTGAGTGCCAAAATTCGAAAACAAACAATTCGCCTGCAGGCTGCTGGCTTGATCGTAATTTTGATTGCGCAGGGAATCTCATCAGTCTCTCTCGGTGATGGGAATCCCAGTTCTGAAAATGCCGCGATTTCGATTGTCATTAATAAAGACATCCAGCTTCAAGATTCGAAGAACCCACGACACTCCCTCGGGAGCCTCACACCGGGAAGCCGCGTGACGCTATCTATTCCAGCCAGCGTGGCTTCGACGTTGAATGGAAAGACCGCGATCTCAAACGAAGAGCTTTCAACTCTGTTAAGCAAAATCGGCGGAAGCTCTAGCGCACCGTCGGGCGGTCGCCGCGCCCCGATTCTCCAAAATATAGCGATCAATCGTGCCGAACAAAATTCAACTGTTGATATGGCAGTGTCAGCCGGTTCTATAAATTTAAGAGATTTACTCAAATCGAATGCGGTGAGCCTGCAACCCGTCCAATACAATGTTGCAAGTATCGAAACAGGACCGGGCATTCCCGTCATTCGCGATAGCACGACTCATTATGTTCCACCCACACCTGCGATGCCTCCAGCAGCCCTGACTCCAACGGCGGGAGTGCCTGCGGAAACTTCGCCGGGAACTCCTATAGCCCAACCGTCAACTCAACCGTCGACTCGCCCTACAGCTCGACGTGCGGATACGATACCCGCCGTGCGAGTTGCTCCGGCTTTGGACGCTCCAGCACCACGCGCGCAAGCAGAGTCCCGTCCGCCCGCCCTCCTGACACCAACGCAGGCGAACGCGCCCTGCGTGAATTGCCAGATTGCGAGAGCTGCAAGACTCAATCAAGCTCAGCGCACAAACGTCGATCAATTGAGGGTCGTAGGTCAGACAGCGCGGACACAAGCTGCTCGCCGCGCAGCAATAGCGGAGAGTGCTGAGCCAGTTGCCGCTGCGCCTACAGGACGAGGTTATTCTAGCAGCGAAGCGGTGCGAAAGATGATTGCCAGCGCCATGGCAAATCGGTTTAGTCATTCGCATCAACGCTGCTGGCATTTTGTCAAAGCTGCACTTTACGCATCGGGACTCGTGCGCCGAGGCTCGTTAAATACTGAACCGGCTAGGGATGCAGTGGGTGATCTTAAACGTCAGGGCTGGAAGAATTTGCTCGCTACAAATCCTAGACTCGCGAATAGCCCGGGCAGCGTTCCCGTTGGCGCGGTGATCGTTTACAGCTGCGATTTCGGAAAGCGCCTGGGTCACACCGAGATTCGAACTGCAAACGGCTATGTTTCCGACTATTACAGGCCAACGCCGGCGTATGGTCAACATTTCCACATTATCGGCGTCATGGTCCCGGGGTCCTACTGAGAATGTGGACTTTCCGAATGAGTTTTTGAGATACTAGATTAAAGCGAGCGCAGCATTAGAGCCGGCCGATCGGCGAAAGGACTTAAAAGTTGAAAATACTGATTCAACCCCTGCTACGGACTTCAAGACTGAATAAAAACACTCTTCTTTCGCTCTCCATCAGCAGTTCGATTCTCTGCTG
>JAYVND010000005.1:0-2517 GCA_043758635.1 Bdellovibrionales bacterium | reverse complement strand
TCACGGAACGGTACCTTTGTGAATGGTGTACGAATTCAGAATCATCGCCTTGAAGGAGGCGATAAAATTGGCTTTCATGATGTTTTGGTGGACCTCATTCAAGTTCCGGACGGCACACGAACGAATGCCGTTGCACCGGCGTGGGCCGGCAATGCTGCCGTTCGCCTTCAGCAACAGCAGTACGAACAATATCAACAGCAACAACAACATGCTCCGCAATATCATCCAGGCAATAGTTTTCCCGAGGGTCAAGCTGTTGGGCATGCGAATGGTCATGCCGATCACAATCCTGAATTGGGCGCTGCGAGGTCCCCTCAGATGTCAGCCGGGTCGCTTACGGATCTCGCAAACAATCTGCGAATCTACATCGACAATGTGGCAATGCCGGGAGTTTATCAGGTCGCGAAGAACCTCCCCTTCCGTGGTGCGATTGCAGCCATGGTCGGACTCTTTATTTTATCGACAACACTGCTCTCCAGTATTCCGATGATCAACGTGACAAAAGCTGGAATTCGTCAAGAAAGTGTACGTCGAGCGAAAACGATTGCGCGCAACATGGCCGCAAATAATCGCCAAGCGGTGATCGAGAAAAATGAACTGGCCGTTTCGGTCAAAAGTGCGGAGCTCGAAGAAGGAGTGACCGATGCATTGATCATTTCCGCTAAAGAAGGAACAATCATCGCACCTGCAAGTAAACGCGGAGAGTTTGCAAACAAACCTTTTGTCAATCAAGCCCGACGTGAAGAGCGTGAGACCGACTCATTCATCAGTGATTCACAGCTTGGCGTTGCAGTACCAATCACTTATTACAATCCAGACCTCGGAAGCCAAGCAGTGATCGCCTACTCGATCGTCCTCTATGACATGGGAAGTCTCGCCATGAACTCGGCGCAGACGTTGAGTTTGATCATTCAAAATTTGCTCATTGCTTGCATCGCGGGCGGCGTTCTTTATTTTTTCCTTTTCAAGTTGGTCGAACAACCGATCGTGGCACTCAACGCGCAACTCGACGATGCCCTTCGCGAAGGCCGTGATGATGTCCGAACTGAATTTCGTTACCCGATCGTTGAAACCCTAGCATCCAATATTAGCTCAGCCCTCACACGAATTCGTTCGGGTGGCGATTCGAATTTGGGAATGGTTGTGAATCGAGAGATCGAAGCGTCGAACATTCTTCGCATGCTGCCGATTGCCGGCATTACGGTGAATGCATCGGATGAACGAATCATCGCGACCAACGACTATTTTGACCGACTCGTTGGCGGCGCAACCAAACTTCACGGGCGTCCGTTGACTGATATTCCCGATTCTTCGTTGCAACAGCAATTGCGAGAACTCTTACCTAAAATGCGCGAGAACACGGCAGAACTGGCTATCAGTTCAATCCCATTCCCTGATGGAAAATATGAAATTTGTGGGCAATCCATTTTCGGTTCCAATGAGCCTGCGTACTACTTAATCACGTTGTATCGACTCGAGATGGAAGGTTAGCATCGGATGAGTTCAGCGGCGGCCCGTCCAAAAACGGGATTTAAATTTATGCTGACCGTAAAAGGAGGTCCCGATAAGGGAGTCTCCTTTCAGCTATTGCCGCCGATGGTCACTATCGGGCGAGATGCAGCCGCGCATATCTCACTCACAGATCCGCGCGTGAGTCGCCAGGCGGCGACGATCGAATTTTCAATGGAGCGCATTTTAATCACCGAGCAAAGCTCACGCAAAACCCTGCAAGTCGATGGAATCGCCGTCGATCGCTCCGAACTTGTCGATGGTTCCGTCATCCAGCTGGGTGATACAAAAATGCTTTTTGCGGTCGAAGCACTTCCACTCGGGCCTATCGGCGGGGTGCCACAGAACAACGCGAACTCCTCACAAACCCCGAATCTTCAGGTCGTGCATTCAGTAGGCGGCACTCCTACAGCAAGACAAAATGGCCCTTCGCCTCGTACATCGCAACACGCACCGCTCAGTGAGAATCAAAATTTTGGAAACCCGATGGGTGGAGCTAACAATTACGCACCCCCACCGCCTTCGCGAAGTACCGGACAAGGCTTAAGTCCCACCTTTAAGATCATAGTCGCTTTCGTGATTCTCGCTGGACTGGCCTTCGCACTCCAAGAAAACGGCAAACGGGCTGCTGCACGCAAAATCACGACCCAGACTGACATTCAGAAAGAAATCGATAACTCCGAAAAGTTACAAGACGAAATTAAGAAAAAACGCAAGTTTGCGACCGACGAAGAAAAGACTCGGTATGAAGAAGCAAACCGCCACTATCTTGAAGGATTTAGAGACTATCAAAATAATCAGTTTAGTCGCGCCATTCGTTCTTTCGAAACAGCTTTGGCAATTGACCCGGCCAATGAATTGGCGCGGCGTTATTATTCACTCGCGCAGAAGCAGCGCGATGATATGGTTGCGTTCCTGGTTCAAGAAGGGCGTCAGTACCGCGAGAAGCAAATGTACTCTCGGTGCTCGGCTTCTTTCAATAAGGCTCTGGATTTGATGACGAATCGC
>JAYVND010000004.1:0-2523 GCA_043758635.1 Bdellovibrionales bacterium | reverse complement strand
CACATTGGGCTGAGTCGATCAATCTCTTGATCCATCTTTCCGTTGAGCAACAGGTAATACATACGAAAATCGCCTGCTATGCTGTAAAGCGGATGGCTCCATGTCGCCGGACGATTGTGCTCAATAAAAAAATGGCCGATCCACGCAAAACCGTATCCACTCAGCAATGCCACGAGTAAAAACCAAGGCACACCCGTGATTGCAGCCGTAAAAAGCCAAATGAGTCCGAGTGACGTGCCGACAAAATGAACTTGGCGATTGCGGCGCTTCAGATGCTCGTGAACGTAGAAAGGCCAGAACTCTTCAAAACTACTGAGTTTTCCACGGCTCAATTCGTTGAACTCTTGATTATTCAAGCGGGCCTCGCATTCGAACTAGATGACCGAATTTCTATCTGAAATGACTCTCTAAATCCTATCACGGCGATCATTCAGCACAATAGGGTCATTTTTGACAGAAACTGCCGGACCTTGGACGCCCTGTAAACTTCGGACATCGAAAGGTTTACTCTTGATTCAACCGACTCAAAATTCGATACTGCCGCCAATGGAACCTGATCCCAGACCTCCGTCTTCAAAAATGAGCCCAACTAAAAAAACTCCTTCTCCCAAGCTCCTCACGACCAAGCTTCCTCGGTCAATTCTCGTGGCTTCACTTTTTGCCGCTGGAATTCTAAGCCTTGAGGCTTTCTTGCTCGTTGCTCTCCCTTGGCCTGTGAGATTCGCAGTCGATGAGCTTTTTATTCCTAACGCCGTCCGGGGTGTTGCCCGTTCGCCTTCGATCTTATCGAGGGCTTTTGCATATATCGCATCGAGTTTCCCCGATACCGTCCTGCATTGGCTGAGTCAGGTGCCTGGCGGCACGGCTTATCTGCTTTTTATCGCAACCGTGATGATTCTAGTTATGAGTGCTTACGCATTCTTGAGCCGCGCTGGAGAAAGCCTCAAGATCAAAATCGCGAGACGCATCTTGCAACTCACAAGAGAGCACCTGCTTCACTCGATCGTTACCCGTGAACAGACCTACATCGATAGCCGTTTCAAGGACGATCTCAAAGCGCGACTCACTTCTGATCTCGACGATCTCAATGATCTCGTGACCAACACGCTCGGCGTGATCGGTTACGATTTTGCGGCACTTTCTGCATCGCTTGTCGTAATGGGCGCGCTCGATTTGCGACTCGCTCTCTTGATGGGGGCCGCACTTCCGATAGTCTACTCGGCAAATGGCTCACTGATTCGTCATGCTCGCTTAAGTGAAAAGCGTCGCGAGTCTGATGGGATTCGAATGGAGAGGGAATTTTCAGCGCTCCTTAAAAGTCTTCCTTCTCTAAAATCAATCGCCGCTGAAGACACGGCGCTCGAGTCTCTATCTTTGCGAGGTTCGAAATTCGACGAGCGCTCAAGCACATCACAGAAAGCCGAAGCTTCGATGCGAATACTTCGACTTGGCGTTCGCAATCTTTTGCGAACAATGGTTTTACTTGTCGGCGGGCGCGCCGTTCTCCAGGGCGAACTGAGTCTGGGGAGTCTTGCACTGTTTTTCTTCTACGCCGAAATTCTGAATCAACCCGTGATTGAGATTTCTCATTTTATGTCGCGTCTCGGTCACTGGCGCGCGGCCGTGGTTCGGATTGAGACCTTGTTTCGCGACCTCGAGGGACACGAAGAACACGAAGGCAGACAAAACATTTCAAGTTTACCTTTTCCAGATGCGACCGCTCTTCATTTTGAAAACGTCCACTTTCGATTCGAGAACGGTCTGCCTCTGATCGAAGGATTTACGGCAGACTTTCGCGCAGGCGAACTGATTGCCGTTGCCGGACCTCGAGGTTCAGGAAAATCGATTTTCGCTAAGCTCACCAATCGCTTGCTCGATCCGACCCAAGGCAGAATTGCGTTGGGAAAGACTGATCTTCGTCGCTACAAACTCAAGCTTCTGCGCAACACCGTGCATGTTCAACTGCCGGACCCCTACTTCATTCCAGGAACGATTCGCGAGAATCTGCTTTTGGGGAGCGAAGAATTCGTTTCGAGCTCGGATGACAGCATTCTCTTTGAAGCTCTGCACGCCGCCAAATGCGATTTTATGGTAAAAATGCCGAATCGCCTCGACACCTTGATCGGCGATGGCGGTGAAATTTTATCGAGCGCCGAGCTCAAAAAACTAAGCCTCGCTCGTGCGTTTCTTCACGAGGAGAGCCGCGTGGTCGTATTCGACGAAGCTGTGACCGACCTCGATCCATCAAGCGCCGAAGTGGTGAGTGAGTCGATCGAGGCGATGGCCGAAGAGGGTGCACTTGTTTTTTGGATCACCTCCCGCATCGAAGATTTACTCGTTGCTGACCGCGTCCTCTTTTTTGACGGAATTTTACCGAAACCTCATTTGGGGAAGCATGAGGAGCTTTTGGTCAACTGCGCCCCCTACCGCCAATTCCTGCCGGGCTTTGCACATCAGATTCAGCCAGCCACTAAAGAGCCCCGAAATCGTCGTCAGTCCGCCGTCGGTCACAAGTCAAACTCA
>JAYVND010000003.1:0-7948 GCA_043758635.1 Bdellovibrionales bacterium | reverse complement strand
TGTGTGCCCCGACCTCGGAAAATACTTTTCCCCAAATTTTTTGCCAGCTTTGAAAAGCCTCGCACTTGAGTTCCTCAATCTCCACGGGCAAAGTTTGGGGCTGATTTCGCAGGGGTATGACCGAGTACCGAAGTTGACAACCGATCGTCTGGACTTCATCGACTTCGAAGTCGGCACCGTGACTTGGATCGGACTCACTTGTAGTTGAGTGTGAAACAATTTGTATATGGTCTTTCATGAGTTTCATTCTTGTTGTGAAATCTTGAAAGCGCATAATTTATTATTTCTTTACCGCCGTTGAGACGGGCCAGAAACCGACGATCTAGCCAAAAGATGAGATTGATTTGAATGAGTTGTGCGTAATTAAAATAATCAATATCGATTTTATGCCAAAAGACTTGGTCATTTTTTGTGGGAATTTTTTGCCGATCCAGTCATTTCAACTTCGTTCTTTAGAGCATATGGACGGCGTCGACATCGAGTAAAATGCGAATTCCCGGGGGCACCCAGTCTTGATTTTCGATTAAGTGACGGCTGAAGGATCCTATGGTGCCGGCATCCGGTCCCTTGAGCAACATCTGCCAGCGATAGTGATTGCGGAGTTTAGAGAGTGGGCACTCAGCCGGCCCGAGAATTTCAATCGGCGAAAAAACAGGATATTTTGCTTGAAGGGCCAATGCTCTCGAGCGAAGCGTTTTTGCGGTTTGGACCACTTTAACTTCGTCAAGACCTTGGATGCGAAAACATGAGAGCCGCCAGTACGGCGGATAATTAAGTGCCTCGCGGAAACCAAGCTCAAGATCCGCAAACCCTTCAAAGTCGTGTTTGCATGTGTATTCGATACTTGGGTGATCTGGATTGTAGGTTTGAATCACCACTCGACCAGCGCCCTCATCAAGATGTCGGCCTGATCTTCCCGCGACCTGAGTGAGGAGTTGGAAGCTGCGTTCGCTTGCGCGAAAATCGGGAAGATTAAACGCGACATCGGCCATGACGAGGCCGACGAGAGTGAGGCCTGGAAAATCGAGCCCTTTCGCAATCATTTGCGTGCCGACCAGGATATCGACTTCGCGATTTTCGACCTCGCGTATCACACGCTCGAGATCTTCACGTGTCGAAATCTCGTCGCGATCCATACGCGCGATCCGAGCGCCCGGAAATAATTTAGCGAGGTCATTTTCAACCATCTCGGTTCCGAGACCCATCGGCTTTGGTTCTCCGTGATGACATTGCGTGCAATGTTCACGAAGAGTCTCGTGATAATCACAGTAGTGACACAGCAAATGGTTTTTGCCATGAAGTGTAAGTTTGACTGCGCAGTTGGGGCAAGCGGGTACATGTCCACAATCTTGGCAGACCACGGCTTGTGCGACACCGCGTCGATTGAGAAAGAGTGCCGCCTGTTGACCGCGATTGAGTGTATCGCAAATTTCGCCGAAAAGAATGTCGCTCATCCAAAATGGAATTTCGGTCGTGCCAACCTGTTTTCGTTGATCACGTTCTTCGCGCATGTCGACCACTTGGATGGCTGGCATCGCGCGATCGGCAACTCTAAGTTTGAGTTGATGCAAGATGAAGCGGCCGTTTTTAACGTTGAGCCATGATTCTAGGCTCGGAGTTGCGGAGCCTAAAACTACGGGGCAGTCCGAAAATTTTCCGAGCATGATGGCGGCATCGCGCGCGTTGTATTTAAGTTTTTCATCTTGTTTAAAACTCGTTTCGTGCTCTTCGTCGATCACAATCATGCCGAGATTTTCGAGCGGACAAAAAAGTGCGGATCGAGCGCCAATTAAGATGCGCGGACCGCCCATCACCATTGTCCACCATTGATTGGTTTTTTCGCGAGGTGTGAGGTGCGAATGAATAACTGATACGGCATTTCCGAATCTTCGCGTAAACCGATCGACCAGTTGAGGCGTGAGCGAAATTTCGGGTACGAGCACAAGGCCTTGCTGCCCCTTTGTTATTACCGTGTCGAGAAGCTGCATGTAGATTTCGGTTTTGCCCGATCCTGTTACCCCGTGCACCAAATGAGTGTTGAAGCCTGACCGTGCAAGCACATCGCGGACGACAACAGTTTGTTCGCTGGTTAGCTCCGGAGGCACGCTCGGCGGGAGCTCAGGCACGACAGCCGATTTTGAGCTTTTGCGGGGCTTACTCTCCTTGCCAAGCGGCGGAAAAACCATCTCGGCCACGAGCCCGATAGGGTGGACGTAGTATTTTGCGAGCCATTCCAGCCACGATGTGAAACCGCTCGGAAGATGAGGGCGATTTTCTACGAGGCTCAGGACTTCACGGATTTTAAACTCGCCCACTTCAGCCGTTGGCTCAATCAACACGCCGTGCACGTGGCGATTGCCGAGAGGCACAAGGACACTTGTGCCTCGTTTCATCAACGGGTGAAACTGAAGCGATTCGGGAGTTTTATAAGTCAGCGCTCCTGGGAGCGGTGCTTCGATTGCAACCTTCCAATATTCACTGGTCGCGCACGCCATCGGTTCAAACGGTGCTTCAAATGCCGCGCGAGCCGCTGTCAACTTCGCCGAATTTTTTGAAAAATTTTTGGTGGTTAATTTACTTTTCGAACTTTGAGCAACGTCAGTTTTTATCGGCAGACTCTTGCCAGCTTTCGAAGATGGAGCGGTCGGTTCCATTCCGGGAAGTAATGCTGGTTCTTGCGAGCCGGCACCGCCTTTCGAATTGGTCAACGGAACCTCGCGTAGAACTCCTTCACTGCCGGAATCTCTGGCAAGTGATAAGCGCGTGCATCCGCAGTGGTGATCGATCCTGGCGAAACAGCTTTACCGACGGACGTTGCAGGCATTGATTTGACCGATATCACGCGGATCGAAACAATATTGTTGTTCCAGGTGATGGTGCGTTCACGAGGGAGTCGAAGATTACCGGCCGAAGTTGCAAATCGATCGGCCGAGATCTCGCTCTGCGAAGGAAAACGAATTTTTTCGAGTACAAACCCATCTTGTTGGATCCACGCCTCGGCATTCAGATGAGGTGCTTCGATCGGAGTGGGTTCGCCAAAGATCCAAGAAACTGTTCCATTTTCGCGGCCAAGACGTACGTAAGGCTCTGCTTGTGGGTGGTAACTCGCGATATTTGCGGTCGTGGGTCGCGAGCGCTCTCGCATGATAGCTGCCGGCACAACGTGCGAACGTACTAAAGCTTCAAGGAGACTTCGTCCCGAGCGGTAGTGCTCAAAGTTTTCAATGAATTCGGGGCTATTGGGCGTAATTTGAAGCGTGCCGCCACCATCTGCTGAAGTCTTTTTGCCATCGTGATAGAGCGCATCGACGCGTGCGTTCTCTTTTGCACCTTTTGGCGAGTATGCCGTGAGGCGCATGTTTTCGCCATTCTCGATCACCCAGTGCTCACGTACGGTTACAGGTTCGGCGAGTGAACGAAAGTGCACCTCTTGCTCGATGACGTATGCGCCTTTACCGCCGTTGCGAGCAGTGCGCGAAAAAATAGTTTGGCTGCGCGGAATGTAAGCGTTTGCGAAAACCGAAGTAAACGTCACTAGCAGCGCCACTAACAACGTCGCTGGCAACGTCACTGGCAGTCTCGATATGGACATCACGGGCAACGTCGCCATCCGCCTCGCAGGCAGCGTCGCGATGAACACAACAGCCGTCGGTAAAGCCTCAAAGCCTAGACTCACTTTTGATTTAAAATCGGTTTTTCTGCGCATATTAAAACTTCCCAACGAGATCCCGCAAATAGGCTCGCAATGATGTGCTCAACTCAGGGTGATCTAGCCCAAGCTCGATGTTCGCCTGAAGAAATCCAAGCTTGTCTCCGGCATCATAACGTCGAGATTCAAAACCACTTGCAAGCATCCCGTGCTTGCGAGCCACTTCGGTCATTGCGTCGGTTAGCTGAATTTCGCCATTCTTGCCTGGTTTCGTATTTTCAAGATACTGGAAAATTTCGTGGCTGAAAACATATCTTCCTGGAAGTGCGAGGCGACTTGTCGTTTCGTGGGGTTGAGGCTTCTCAATGACATTTGTAATGCGGATCATGCCATTGACTTGTTTTTCCCCTTCGACAATTCCGTACTTTGAGACATCGCGCTCTGCGACCTCCATGGAAGCAACCGTCGATAGACCAGAATTATGAAAACTTTTAACAAGCGTTTCCGTGGTTGTCTCTTGGTCTTTGCGAGTGACCATGATCTCGTCGCCAAGCATAACCGCAAATGGCTCGTCGCCACAAATGGGGCGGCCGGTAAAGACGGCGTGGCCGAGTCCCAAAGGTTGTTTTTGGCGAATGCTAATAATGTTGGCCATGCTCCGAATCTTTCGGATCATCTCCAACCATTCTAGTTTACCCGATTTGTCGAGCTTGTCTTCGAGCTCGTAACTGACATCGAAAAAGTCTTCAATCTCAGTTTTTTGCCGACCCGAAATGATAATGATATCTTCGATGCCCGCACGAACCGCTTCTTCGACGATGTAAAGAATAATGGGACGATCCACGATCGGCAGCATTTCTTTGGGAACCGTCTTGGTTGCTGGAAGGAAACGAGTGCCGAGGCCGGCCGCTGGAATGATGGCTTTGCGTACTTTCTTCATCAGGCAAACAAACCAGTTCTCAAGGAAAATGGCAAGTGACTCGACTCTGAATCCGGCTACGATCTGCCAAGCGAATGGCTCGATCTTTGGCTGGCACAAATGCAACCCTCCCTGTTCTCGTATCGAATTGAAACGAATCCCATTTTTTCCGCAAGAATGCTCAAACTGAGCCGATAAGTATGCTGGAATGAGTCAATAGCTTCTTTGTGTCATCTACATGATATTTGGAGTGAAGGCTGGAAGAGGGAATTGAATGCGCAAACAAAGTTCGGCTTGGAAAAAAATCGGGCGCGAAAAAATGATCTGGTCGACCCTACTTTTCGGCTGTTCAGTTGCCGTCGCATTGCTTTTCCAAAACTGCACTCAGCCCGTCACGGGCACTGATTCGTCATCGGCGGCTGCCGCGCAATCTGATTTTGCGTATGACACGACGGTTGATCAGATCGCCTACATGTCTTGTTCGAACATGACCGCTGGGGCTTATGACTCCAGCGCTTATTTCACCTTGCGCGCGGGTGCTTATCGTACGGGCGGCATCGAATTGACGAACGCTTTTCGCGCCATTCATCCGAACTCTACGGCTGCATATCTATCGACGCTCCTGCAGGAGTCCGCTTCGAATAACACAACAACCCTTCAGTTGGCGGT
The DNA here is from genome assembly GCA_043758635.1 of Bdellovibrionales bacterium. Taxonomy (GTDB): domain Bacteria; phylum Bdellovibrionota; class Bdellovibrionia; order Bdellovibrionales; family JAMPXM01; genus JAYVND01. Next base: position 2,711 of record JAYVND010000003.1, on the reverse strand, counting down.
TCGCCCCATCAACTCTTTTCAAAATATCCTGACGCAAAATTCAGGCAGCGCGACCCTTCACGAAGACTACGACAATCTCTTTACAAACCTTGGCGAGCGCGGCGTGAGCGACGTTTTGTCGCAAACGGCGGCAGGAACAAAAGTTCGTTATATGCGTGATGGTTCGATCATGGGTTCGCGCGTTGAGGGAAGTGTTCGATTTAACTCATCCTATGCAATGATGAGTGCCATACGCACTGATCTGACCAACGGTGATTACTTAGCGCTGACTTACTCGAATAATAACAGCGCCGGCTCAGGTGCGACGCTCGCTCGTTCGCCGGCCGATATCTCTCTCTATTCGACTTCGAAAATCGATGCGAACAAAGTGATTTACGGCCACGGCTTCGCAATGAGTTTCGGCCAACCGACTGTGAATGGAATTTACGGAAACTTTCCGCAGCAGGTGATGCGCTCGGTAACCGAATACAATCTGGCAAACATCAGCGACCGCACAGTGACAGGCACTTGGACTTGCCCGACGACAATGCAGTTTAGGGTCGTGCAGCGATTGGACCTCTCAAAGCCCGCAGCGAACTGTATCTTAAAACCCGATCCACCCACGCTAACAAGCGCGATGGCAATCGTTCGCCAGTCTCTGCGCACTGAAGATTGGTATTTGGATATGGATCACAATTGCATCATCCCAAAAAAATCGACGACGGGTTGTTACGGTGATTCGACGACGGTGAATTATAATCTCACCACCGCTTGCGATCCGAACAACACCGCTTCGCTCTGCACATCGTACGCTAGCATTTGCACGCGCAACTAAATTCCCCGACGTCTGTCTAGCCCGTCCATGATCTTTTGGAGAGCGTTTTGACCTGATCCTTGAATTGCGATCTGATCATTCGATATGAATCGAAAGATCAACTTCCATCTGAATTTCGCATTTTCTTTTTTCACCGCGTTTCTGATTATGACGACTGCGAGGTTGGCAAACGCGCAGATTGCGACGGGAACCACTGCCGCTGGCATGGGAAACGCCGGTCGTGCATCGGTGGACCCGGGTGAGAACTCCTGGTTGAATCCGGCAGCACTCGCTCAAGCCCGTGGTTACTTTTTTGGCATGCATGGCTCGGTGGGAGATCATGCGGTCGATGGAAATCAAAAACATTTTGCATTGACTGCCGCCGATAACGAGGCCGATCAGATCGTTGCGGGTTCGCTCTCTTACATTCATAAAAATAACAGTTTGGCTTCTGGAAATGTCTACGCTCAAGATCTGCAAATCGCGGCAGCGGGACTGGTTTTTAAGGGAGTAGCGCTCGGGGTGTCGGTGCATCGTTTAGTTCAAGAGTTCAAGGCGGGCGACCGCACTCAATATGATGGGACTGTTGGTTTGCTTTATTCGCCAATCGAAGCGTTGGGGTTTGCGCTCGTCGAATATGACTTGGTGCCGCAAGACAAGGCGATCCCTGACAATCTCCGCCTCATTCCAACTCTCGGTTTGGGAGCAAATTGGGTCATCAAAGAATTTATGCAGGTTCGCTTGGATCTCTCCCATCCATCTTCGGGCGCCGATGGCCGAACCGACGTGATGGCGGGGGTGGGAACTTATTTTCAGCAAAATTTTGCTTTTCGTTTCGGCGCCGATTTCAAAGAAACAAAGAATCAGACCTGGGCGACGGCTGGGATTGGATTCACGGGGCCCAAGCTGAGCCTAGATTATGCGTTTCAGAAGGACATCCGCCAGGCCGATGGGTATCGGCATTTAATTGACTTGTGGATGCCTTTTTGATATCCCACAACATTCCGTATTTTGCCTATTTATTTGCCGGGGGGCGCCATGGCTTCGAAAACAATCCGCACTGAAACTGTACGTGTACGCAAAGCCAACAGCACTGGCGTAAAACGCAAAGCTGCTCTCCGCACAAAGGGATCGACGAAGTCGCAAAAAGAACTTTTCGGAGATAAGTAAGCCCTGCTGATGTGAAATCAGCTAAATAGATGATTTCATTTAAGATTTGGATTTTCTGGATACCGTGACAGATCACTGGGCCAGTCTTGCAGGCACCTCTTGAGCTTCGCCCGTTAAGTTAAACCGGTATGACTTGTAGACGTAACCTTCTTGGCCCGGCGCAAATTTCCAGTTACGGAATGCTGTCATCGAGGCCTGATCCATCGCAGTCGATCCTGAGCTCTTCTGAATTGTTGCTTTCGCGACGTGGCCGTCCTGTGCGACTTGCCCCACCAGCACTACTACACCTTGATGGCCATTCACGCGATCCTGCATCGGATAGCCCGGCATTTTATTACCTGGCTGCTCTGCCATCTCCTCCGCATTTCTAAACTGAGTGCCAGACGGTGCACCCAACTGAGCAGCGATGTTGCCGCGCCCAGTCGCCGAACCAGTCGCCGAACCATTTGCGGACCCGGCTGAAGCCGCAGCGGGGGCGAATTGCTGCGTTGTGATTGGAATTGCACTCGGGGCTTGGCGCCGACTCGCAGGTTGGGCTGACTCGGATTCTGGCGCCCCAGAATCCGCCTGTGAAACTGCCGGAGAAACTGCCAGAGAAACTGGCTGATCAGACGCGGCGGTATCAGCGGCCGGAGCCTGTGCCGCTTGAGTTGGTGCAGCTGCGAGAGCCGTCTCTTTGGCGTTATCGCTGGCAAGTTGCTCGGCCGCTTGTTGTGCGAGCGAAGCTTCGTGAGCTCGTTCAGTTGCT
>JAYVND010000002.1:0-2526 GCA_043758635.1 Bdellovibrionales bacterium | reverse complement strand
GAGACGGTGAAAACGAAGTCACGCCATTCGCTGATTTCTTTTTTGAAACCAACGGTAACTCATCTAAGAGTGAGTCAATCAGCTGTTGTGCGGCGGGCGTTTTTTTCTTTGAATTCATCCGTTTACCTTAATTAGGTATCGGAAAACTCGTGAGTTTTTATGAGTGGAATCCCCGCTACCCCAAGGGATTTGCGGGGAAATGATGCAAAACTTGACTGATGACCAGTCGAGTCCCGAGCCGTCTCGTAGGGAGTGCAACCAGCATTAAACTTGCCGGCTCTGCGCGAGTCGAGTGCTTCCGTTAAGGAACGTTTCAAATTGAGACGGTCTTTCAAGATGGCTACCGAACCTTCTCAAATCACGTTGCCGAAAAAATCACATCCAGAAGAAAACTAGAGCGTCGTGACTTTTTGGTATTCGTTCTTGCGACGATCCACTTGGCCTGCTTCCAAATTCTTCAGTGCACCGACGCCGAATTCTTCAACAGTGAAGCTTGCGAGCAAACAACCGTGAACACAGGCTTCTCTGAGAGATTGTAAATCGTAGCCTTTGTTGGTTTTTGCGAGATATCCAAAAAATGCGCCAGCGAATGTGTCGCCCGCACCTGTCGGATCTACAACTGTTGCAATCGGAAAGGCTGGCAAAATAAAGTAGCCTTCTTTGGTCAAAAGAACAAAGCCGTACTCACCGCGTTTAACTACGACTGCCTTTGGACCCATTTTGAGAATCGCTTGTGCTGCCGCGATCGCATTTGTCGTTTTCGAAATTTGCTTCGCCTCGCCTTCGTTCACGAGGAGAACGTCTACTTTTGCCAAAACTTTTTGAAGGTCTGGGAGTTTCGATGAGATCCAAAAATTCATCGTGTCCGAACCCACAAGCTTCGGTTTTTCGATTTGCTCAAGCACGCGAAGCTGTAAAACCGGGTCGATGTTTGCCAAGAATACGTATTCCGCATTCCGGTAGCTTGCAGGCAGAACCGGATTGAAATCAGCAAACACGTTGAGGTCAGTCGCGAGCGTCTGAGCTTCGTTCATGTCACCTTGGTATTTGCCAGTCCAATGAAACGTCATGCCCTCTTTCCGTTGAAGACCTTCGAGATCCACACCGCGAGATTTCAACATGTCGTAGTCAGCCGCATCGTAGTCTTGGCCGACAACGCCAACAACTTTGACCTTCGAGTAAAGACTCGCGGCAAGACTGAAGTAATTTGCGCTACCACCGAGGGTACGATCGACGCTTCCCGTCGGAGTGCTAATTGAATCATACGCGAGACTACCGACAACTAAAATATCTGACATGAAACTCTCCCTTAAACTAAACTTATTGACCCATGAGGGCCGTTAAAATCTTGAACTTTATGGATCATTCGAATTGGGCTATGAGAGAATCACTCTTTCCAAGCCCCATGCTGAGTCGAATCGAATCGTGAACCCTCAATAACGGCGGCGGAGCCTAGATCCCTGGCGCGACGTCCATTTTCTCGGGACGGCCCTCATAAACTGAAGTCAATTGACCGCAAGCCGCAAAAATGTCACGCCCCATGGTTTTGCGGACCAAAACATGCGCACCCAAACGGATCAACTCATTTTGAAAAGCCACCGTTGCTGATTTTTCGGGCCGGTCGAAGCCGGCACCCGGGTGTTCATTGAAAGGTATCAAATTGATTTTGCACGGGATGTCCTTGACCATGTCCCATAGTTCTCTCGCATGCACTAACTTGTCGGTGACATTTTTCAGGAGCACGTATTCGAAGGTCACCCGGTCGCGCGAGACACGGACGTGTTCACGGCACGCGTCGAGCAGCATGTGAACATTCCAGCGCTTGTTGATCGGCATCACGAAATCTCTGATTTCGTTGTTCGGAGCATTTAAGCTCACGGCCAACCGAACTTTCGCAGCCGTGATTCGCGGCATAACCGGAACAAGTCCCGAAGTGGACACCGTGACTTTACGCCGAGAGAAGCCGATACCGTTGGGCTCATGCAAAACGTCGATTGAGCTAAAAACCGCATCGGCGTTGTCGAGAGGCTCGCCCATTCCCATGAACACGATATTCGTCACGCGAAGACCTTCGGCACGCAGGGTGTCTTGCGCGTGAAGGAACTGACCCACAATTTGACCAGTCGACAAACGACGCTTGAGTTTTTGTTTACCAGTGAAGCAGAAGCGGCACGCAATATTGCAGCCAACTTCGGACGAGACACAAAGAGTTAAACGATCTTTGTTTGGAATCAAGACCGTCTCGATGGTCATGCCGTCGCCGATATCAAAGAGCCACTTGCGGGTGCCGTCTTGCGATTTTAAATATTGAACCACGCGCGGCAATTCAAAGTGAAAAATTGATGGCAAGATCGCACGGAATGATTTCGAAACATTTGACATGTCCTCGAAATTTTCGACTCGTCGCTCGTAGACCCATTTGAAAACTTGTTCGGCGCGGAATTTGGGTTGATCCATGCTCACCAAAATTTCGCCTAGCTGAGGAAGCGTGTAGTCGTAGAAGTTTTTGGTTTTCACTTCGAGCTG
>JAYVND010000001.1:0-7957 GCA_043758635.1 Bdellovibrionales bacterium | reverse complement strand
TTCCACTTGAAGTTTCTCATCCAACCGTGAACGGCATTGAACGTCTGACGGTGAACGCCAAGGATCCACGGTGTTTCTTCAACGACGACGTCGCGCATTCTATAATAGATTGCAGTGCGAGCGGGGCCCGGTGGCAGCGCGAGCGACTGCTCGTAAAGTTTATCAAATTCTGCATTTTGAAAAGATGTGTCGTTGGGACCTGGCGATACGTTCTTCGAGTAAAAGAGCTGAAAGAAGTTCTGTCCATCCGGGTAGTCAGCAGCCCAAGCAAGACCGAACAACTGGGTCCGACCGCCTTTGATCTTCTCTTGGAATTGCGGCCAAGAGTTTTGGCTGATCTTAATTTTGATTCCGATTTTGCTCATCGTCTGAGCAAAGAATTCACACTCTTGGCGTGCTTTGGAGTCGGCGAGGGTTTCGTATGTGAGCTCAGGTAAACCCTTCCCGTCTGGATAGCCCGCTTTTGTAAGAGCAGCTTTTGCCTTCTCAAGGTCATGAATTTGGTACGGGTTTCGGTAAGCCGCATCGAAACCATCGAGTCCGGGAGGAACTGGGCCCTGCGCAACAAGTCCACGATTGTTTTTAAACTTCGAAAGTTCGGTTGCCGCATCGGCCGCAAGTGCCATCGCGTGACGAAGTTCTTTATTTTTTCCGAGGAGCAGGTCTTTCATGTTGAAAGCCGTGAATGTCACATCGGGAGCAGAAGTTACATTGAGAGAGACACCTTTTTTAGCGAGGCTTTCGGCAACTTCGTGATTGTTTGTCTTGTTCACGGCGCCGTCGAAGTTGTCGTTCGGAATCACTGCAAAGTCGAAGTTGCCTTTCATGAAGTTCTGCCAGCGCGGCTGATCTTCTGGAAGTTCTGAGAATATGATCCGTTCTGCAAAAGGCACCTTTTGCCCGGCGTCGGCGAGGAGTCCTTTTTCTTTGTCCCCCACTTCACCTTCGCTCGGGTAGAGCTCTGCGCGATAAGATGGGTTCTTAGTGAGCGTGATTTTAGATCCGCGAACCCAGTCCGAAGGTTTCACGAGTGCAAAGGGACCAGTGCCGACGGGGTTGTTCAAGAATTCGTCTCGATATTTTTCAATCGCCTCGTGTGGCACAACCGCCGCGTAAGACATTGCGAGCACATTATAGAGCTGGTAGTAGGGCTTGGTAAGTTTGATTACCAACGTGTATTTGTCTGGTGTTTCAAAACCTTCGATAGGTGATTCGTAGTTTACTTTGCCAGTCTTCATGCCATCGGCCCATTCATTCAAGCCCTTGATTTTGCCATCAAAGATCCAGAACCCGTCGCTGTTGAGTTTTGTGTCGGCAAGGCGCTTGAATGAATAAACAAAATCAGTTGATGTGACTTCGCGACCTTTCCCGTTTGGAAACGCGGCGTTGTCCTGAAACATAATACCTTTTTTTATCTTAAACGTATGGACCAATCCATTGTCAGTGACGACAGGCATCGACTCCGCGAGAGCTGGTTGAAGTTCGTGTGGGCGCTTCAGGTAATTGTATTCGAGGAGACCTTCGTAAATTTGAGCGATCACAGTCGTCGAGTACTGATCGCTTGCGCGAGCTGGATCAAGACCTTTCAGGTTTTGAATAAGGACGTCATTGATCGTCGTGTCTTTGTCGTCGACTGCTTTTGTGCAACTGGTGGTCAATACTGAGCCAACGAGAGCAGCAGAAACGATTGTGAAGATGCTGCGGCACTTAAGATTCGAAACATTAAAACTCATTCGAAATTCCCCCCTGAAGCAAACCCTCTCTCATCAATGCAAGTCTCTGACCATCGTGTGGTCAGCGGAGAACCGGGCAATTTGACTCCGCCCACACCAGCCCCCTCAATGTGAGGAGAAAGGGTTGATTGGAGTATTTGCTCGGGCTGCTCCCGGCATTTTGAGATGCTCGGTTTCTATTGGCATGAGTGAAAAAAGTCAAATGAGCAGAGAACGGGAAACTCTGACAACCCCTCGGAACGACGGAAGAATTGAAGGGCGAAGAGGTGATTGCGTTTGTGACACGACGATGCGGATAGCAGCCCACTAGGCGTGATTTTTTCGGTGAAATCTTGCGGCTTAAGAAATCATTGCTCCATTGTTGATGGGCTTGTGGGTGCGAATCTTGGCAAATGCTGACGGGTTAAAAAATGCGTTTGCTAAATGATTCATCGCATTGAGTTGTCGATTTTGAACGTGCCTTGCCGATTCACGTGCGTTTCAAGTTCAAATGGGCTGTCAGAGCAGTGGTCAAATCAGTGGTCAAATCAGATCAGTGATCAATCATTGAACAATCGGTGCCCGAATCAGTGTCAATCTGCACCTGGCTGTAAAATAAATCCAAGTTCCCGCAACACTTCTGGAAGTGCACCGTAGTTTTGCAATGAAGTCGTTGCTCCTGCCGCTCGAAGTGTTTCGATCGCCGTGTAACCAAACTCGCACGCAATCACTTTCACTCCGGCCGCGATTCCTGCTCTCATATCGGGCGTGCCGTCGCCAATCATCACGGTTTCGTGAGGTCGCGCGCCTGCGATTTTCATCACTTCGAGCAGAGGAAGCGGGTCGGGCTTTCGCGCCGCAAGAGAATCGGCACCGAAAATAACCACCCACGGAAATTTTGCGAGCGGCCCTTTTGAGATGAGATGTTTGGCAAGCCGTGCATATTTATTAGTGACGATTGCGATGTTAATTTGAGGCGAATGTCCCTCGAGGAACTGAATCAAGCCGGGATAGGGCTGAGTGAGTTTGGTGAGGTTTGCTTCGTAATGTTCGATGAAATCATTCTCGAGTGACTCCATCGCTTCCGCATTGCCATGGCAATCCGGAAAGAGTTTAAAAATTGTCGATTTGAGTCCTTCGCCGATGGCGGCGACGATTTGTGAATCGGGCAAGGGAGACCTGCCACGATCTTTCATCAGGCCGTTTACGGTATTGATGATGTCGGGTGCAGAATCCATCAGTGTGCCATCGAGATCAAATATTAAAAGCTTGAGTTCGGTACGGGATGGACTCTCCTCATTCGTCATCGTGTATTGACCCTCGGTGAAAAACGCGGCACGCCTATTGGTTCACGCGTTCGAATTTGCGAGCTCTGCCAGAAACATTTCAGAGGAATCTTATGCGCCCGATCGAAATCAGTCCAACACTCAGTTACATTGAAGGGCTTTATGCGAGCGAAGATGTCGTTCTTCAGCAAATTCGCGAGCGACTTGTAAATGCCAATCGTTGGGGTGTGAACATTGGTGCAAGCGAAGGAAAAATTCTCCAGTTCTTGATTCAATTGGGACGCGTGGAAAAGGCAGTTGAAATCGGAACACTCTTTGGCTACTCGGCGGTGTGGATGGCGCGGGCTCTTCCGGCGAATGGTCACCTCTACACGATCGAACGCGATCACGAAAGTGCGCGGCAGGCGAAAAAGGCCTTTGAGGATGCAGAAGTTCACAATAAAGTTTCGCTCTGTGAAGGAGAAGCCATGGATTGCCTAGCGGGCTTGGTCGCAAAGGGTCCGTTTGATTTGGTTTTTATCGACGCAAATAAAAGTGCGTATGTCGAGTACCTCGATTGGGCCTTCACAAATTTGAAGACGGGTGGCTTGATCATCGCCGACAATACGTTGCTAGGTGGTCATGTGATTCATGCAGAGAAACCGGAGTCGCTCTCGAATCGCCAGTACCACGGCATGCGTGAATTCAACGAGCGCCTCGCTCGAAGTGAAGAATTCGTCTCCGTGATTTTGCCAACGGCCGAGGGCCTCAGCATAGCAATTAAGCGCTGAAGGCCTGCGAAGCTGATTTTAAAAAGCTCTCGCAATGATCGCGGTAGGCGTCTGAATAATTTTTTAGGCCATCGAGATGGCCTCCTTCTTCGAATGAGTGTGTCTCGACGGAGAGTCGCCCGGTGTCTTTGCGTGCACTCGATTTTTCGGTCGCCGTCGCAGCGCCAATGAGCAGTTCATCGATCGCCTCAGCAGGAACCATTGGATCCTGCATTCCTCGGAACGACAGCACTCTGAAGTTTGCGGGAAGTGCTCGCACAAGGCCCGCAGCCTCTTTTTCAAATCCCATGCCGTAGAATAACAGCGACGCTCCTGTGAGTGCGCCGCGAATCACTTTGCTTTTGATCTCGTAATGGTGCTCGTACAAGTTCCAGACGCATTTTGGAAGTTGCAAGAATGGGCCGCCGTCGCAGATCCAGGCCGAAACGTCTTTGGCGTGACGCCTGGCGAGCGCCATCAAAACGCTGTTTGAAGGCATCGAAAAAGAGAAAACAATTTTGCGACCGGGGGTCGCGTTCAGGATGGCTTCAATTTGTTCAGACCAAACATGTCGGATTCCAAACTTGAGATTGGCTGTAATCGGAAAATGTTTAGTTGGGTTGATCTGACTAAACATGAGATTAAAACGAACAGCGTCGTACCCAAGATCATTCACCATCTTCACGTGGTGCGAGAGTGAATCTTTGTTGCCACCGAAGTGATGCACGAAAACAACCGTTTCTTGAAAGCGCTTTTCTGTAGCAGGCATGAACTCAGCGTTGAATGGCAAAAAACTGGGGACTCGAGAATCATCTGGGAAAGTTCCTGCCGTCGCGTGGGAAGCATTGCTAGCAGAGTTGTCGGAAAATTTACCAGTAAAGTTACCGGTAGAGTTAGCGGTAGAGTTAGCGGTAGAGTTTCCAGGCAACTCTCCGCTAGGAGCGGTTTTCTTTGTACGCTTCACGATTTTTTTAGACATAGAGACCTCACGTTGGATCGAGGGCGATCGATAAAAAAAGGCACGGAACTCTCCGCGCCTTCTATCTCATTCAAAGCAATCAATGATGTTCGCTTTTTTCCATCGGAGGCCAGAGTTCGCGCCAGTTTTGGAATTGTCCACCGGCACTGACTTGTTGAACGCCAATTTGCGCCAGAACCTGTGGACTCACGCGAATGGTCTCAAGTGCCGTCTCCGACAAGACTTTTCCGCAGGCTTCAATGACTGCAGCGTGATCAATGTGGTGATACGCGTAGATCTCCGACGGACGACCGCAGCGTGAGTGCTTGCGAACTGCAAGGCTCTCGTGTCGAACGCCAACGATCGATCCCAAGTTGTCGAGAAGTCCCGCTTCACCGTCGTGAACGCTGACCATCGGAACTCGGCGACCCGCAAGTGTCATTGCTTCGGCAGCGTCTGTGCCGGCGCCATTTGGTTGCAAAATCAACGCGCCGTCGATTCTAAGACGCTCTCTCATCACCTGGTAGTCATCACTATGAGCCTGTATACCGCAAACGAGATCTGAGCTAGAGATCATGATCACGTTCGCGTAGATGCCGCGCTTCAAAAGTTCATCAGACGCCTTCAGCGCTTCGGTTCCCATCGTACCCATCGCAAAGATGTTCACGACATTGTCGCCGGGCTCGTAGCCAGCGTAACCGCGGAAATCCGTGAGATAGTAAGCGCCAGCCAAGACATCTTGGCGAATCGCTTCCATCATCTCTTCTTCGTTCACAGTTTCAATCGTCGACTCATCCACTCCACCCGTAACGGGCAAGCCAGCTGGGTGTAAAAGTTGCGAAGAATCTGTTTTAAAGCGTGCTTGGCGCTTCAAGTATTGAGTAAACATTTTTTGTTCAACACCGCGGGTGACCGTGCGAATCAACACACCAGAGCGACCTTCGTTGTCGCCAGACATGTGACGACGGATCGATTCCGACATGATCCAATCCAACTCTTGGCAGAAGAAAGGCTCCCACGTGATTTGATTAGGAATCTGAATGTCCGATTTCCATCCGTGCTGCGCGCCCTCAGGTGAGAGCGACACGCCCGAAGGAGTTCCTACCAAGATGAAACTCGATTTCCAATAGAGATTGTAGAAGTACTGATCGAGTGCGCGCTTCAAGAAGAAGTCGTAGATCGTCATCAGAGGCAGAATCGGCACGCCTAATAAGTCGCGCATCTTTCCGTACGATCCCACGCACGACATCACGTTGCCTTCGGCAATTTCAAATCGGAGGTACCGGTGATTTGTGGTCTCAGCCGGAATGAGGTCTGGAGTTTTGCGATCTTTTACGCCGAGGTCTGTTTCCCAGTCAGTGACAACCGGTACGCCAAAGATTTTTCCATCCATCGCCGGGTTCAAATTCGTCGAAGTGCCGGTGTCAGGAGACATCGAAACCAAGAGGTTACCCGGAACTTTCCAGCCGCGCTCTTCTGTGACAAGACCTTTTTCGGATCCCTTGGCTTCGAGCGGCGTGTTCGAAATCCGCGTAAGTTTCGCTGTGCACTGACCTAGCATCCACTGCGTGTGCGGGTAGCTTGCCATCTTCAAATTGATGCCAAGAGCGGTTGGAACTTCGCCCGTCTCTGCCATGTTCTTTGCGTGAAGTGCGAGGTTGCGCTCTTTGAGTTCAAAGTTTTCTTTGATGTCGGCAAACAGATCGCCACCGCGTTCAGCCAAAAACTTCGCTTCTTCGGTGCTTTTTGCAAACGGAGCGAAAAGCACACCGTCAGGTAAGCCTTGTTTTTTGCGCAACTCTTCGACTTCGTCTTCGGTCGGAAGCGAGTTGTGATTGCTCGCAGCTGCTGCCGAGCGCAGTCCCCAACCTTTCAGTGTGTGAGCGACAATCATTGTTGGTTTGCGCGGATTTTCTTTTGATTTCAACATCGCATCGGCCATGAGCAAAATGTCATGTCCGCCGAAGTCGCGGAAGCCTTCGTACAAGTCAGAGTCAGTCACGCCAGCCAAAAACTTTTTAAGTTTAGGGTGAGCTTTTTCGAGACCTTTTTTGAGGCCCGTCGGGTCTTTCACCAGAAGCAATGCTTGCAGCTCGTAATCTTGCAAATCTTCTTCAATGAATTTTTTAAAGATCTCGCCGTCGGTTTTCTTAAAAAGCCCGAGGCGAAGTTGACCGTGACGAACTTGAATCACGTCCCAACCGTTCGCGATCATCGTGCGTTCGATGCGCATGTCATCGGTTCCGTTCATGATCTCTTTGTTGGTGATGCGGTGCCCGTCAAGGGATTGACGATTGTAGTCGACAATCCAAGTGAGATTACCGAGCTCGCGCTCTGCAAAATCAGGAATTGCTTCGTACACCGAACCCTCGCGGAATTCGGAGTCACCGAGGATCGACCAGAAATGAGCATCTGGAACTTCGTAGCCGTGGTCTTTCAAAAATTTGTAAGCAAGCGCCAAGTAGCCCGCATTGACGGGTGGAATACCTACGGTGCCCGATGGCAAAAAGCCGTGGTGGTCAGAGTCATACGCCGAGTGATACGACTGAAACACTTGCTCGCCGTTTTGCGGAAAATGACGAAGGTTGTTCATGGCCTGAACCGCTTCTTCAGGGGTGATTTTTCCAAGATCCTCAGCGGTTGTACCTTTGAGCAGCAAATCTAAAAGATAGTTGTACGAGTGATCGACAGGCGCCGCATGCGGCTTGTTGGCGATATAGTCGAAGCCCGTTTTTGCAATCATGTGCAGCGCACCGGTAATATGGAGGCTACTCGCGCAAGCTGCAGGATGTCCGCCGATTTTTGGATCGCCTTTTTCTTTGTCCGAGCGATGGTTGGCGAGATAAATCATCTGCGTCGTCAAATAATGCGCGCGGAGTGCAATGCTATCGAGAATTTCCTTACGGACTTTCAACTTCTTCACGTTTTTCCCCTCAGCCGAGGACCGGAATATTTCCGCCTGAGTCTGTAGATCTCGGAATTCAGTTCTTGAATTCGCCGATCGGCATTTTCATGGTGAATATCCCAGTGATATTTGTCTTTTGAGACTGGTTTGAATATCTGATCTACCAGCTATCAGGGGCGGCGTAAAGGGAAGTCAAACCATCGCCGCCCGGGATGACCCGGCACTCCGCGACCGCTGCCAAACGAAGCGATAGACTGGGCACTGAAGCGGGCACTGAAGCGGGCACTGAAGCGGGCACTGAAGCGGGCACTGAAGCGGGCACTGAAGCGGGCACTGAAGCGGGCACT